>CAZLRI010000046.1:0-11190 GCA_964561745.1 uncultured Pseudobdellovibrionaceae bacterium
TATGCTAATGGTCATCTGCATTTGGGGACTATCTTAAACAAGATACTCAAAGATATTGTTGTTAAATATAAAAATATGTCCGGATTTTTATGTGAATATATTCCGGGCTGGGATTGTCACGGTCTTCCAATCGAACATGATGTGGATAAAAAATTAGGCAGCAAGAAACATTCGTTAGAGTCGATTGTAAAAAGAAAAGCATGTCGTGAGCATGCTGGTAATTTCTTAAATATTCAGAGAGATGAATTTAAAAGATTGGGATGTCTTGGCAGGTGGGAGAATCCTTATCAAACAATGTCGTTTGACTATGAAGCTACTATAGAACGCGAGTTTGGTAAGTTTGTTTCTTTGGGCAGTGTATATAGGGAGAAAAAGCCGATTCTTTGGTGCTCTTCATGTGGAACAGCTTTGGCTGAAGCAGAGGTTGAATATTCTGATCACACCTCTCCATCTATATATGTAAAGTTTTTGCTTGAAGATGATAAGGATCTTAGAAAACAACTTGGACTAAATAAGGAAAAAATTTATGTTGTTATATGGACTACAACTCCGTGGACAATACCAGCTAATCTTGCCATAGCGCTGCATCCAGACCTTCCTTATGTGGCTGTTAAAACAGATGGCGAAATATGGATATTAGCAGAAGGCTTATCTGATCAGGTTATGCAGGCTGTTGAAAGATCAGATTATTCTGTTGCTGGAAAGGTAGTTTCCAAAGACCTTGAAAAAAAGAAGTGTAGACATCCATTATTTAACAGAGAATCTCTTTTGATATTTGGGGAGCATGTTACATTAGAAGCTGGAACAGGAGCTGTTCATACAGCACCCGGTCATGGGCAGGACGACTATATAGTAGGTCAGAAATATGGTTTAGATATATTGGCTCCAGTTGATGAACATGGCAAGTTTACTAACGAAGTTGGAATCCCTGAGATTGAAGGGATGTATGTTGTTAAGGCTAATGACATTATCATAGAAAAATTAAAGCAGGCTAATGCATTGGTAAAGATGGAGGAAGTAAAACATTCATACCCGCACTGCTGGCGTTGTAAAAGACCGATAATATTTCGTTCAACAGAACAATGGTTTGTCTCTATGTCACATGGAGATTTGAGGAAGAGATCTTTGGATGCTATTGAAAAAGTTCAATGGATACCTCCTTGGGGCAAGAACCGGATCGGAAGCATGGTCGTGGCAAGACCAGACTGGTGTATTTCAAGGCAGAGGGTTTGGGGCGTCCCTATTGTGGCAGTTAAATGTGAAGCTTGTAATAAAGTTCAGACCAGCGAGGAATTAATTTCTAATGTAGCTCAATTTTTTGAAAAAGAAGGATCTGATTCTTGGTTTGCAAGAAAGGTGGAAGATTTTCTTCCTTCTGGTTTTTCGTGCCAATCATGTAAAGGAAAAAAGTTTTCAAAAGAAATCGATATCCTAGACGTGTGGTTTGATTCAGGGGTGTCATATTCTGCAGTTTTGGAAAAAGAATATGGAAAATCTGAACAAGCAGATCTTTATCTTGAAGGAAGTGACCAGCACAGAGGGTGGTTTCAGGCATCTTTGCTGACATCTGTGGAAACCAGAGGAAGAGCGCCATATAAAAGGGTTTTAACTCATGGTTTTGTGATAGATGGAGGGGGTAAAAAATATTCAAAATCAGCAGGAAACTATATTCCGCCTGAAGAACTCATAAAAAAATATGGAGCAGAGATTTTAAGACTATGGGTTGCTTCAGAGGATTATAAAGATGATATCAGATTTTCTGAGGAGATCCTTACCAGATTGGTAGACTCATACCGTAAGATACGTAATACATGCAGATATATTGTTTCTAATCTTTATGATTTTAATCCTGAAAAAGATGCAGTTGCTTATGACAAGCTTGAAGAAATGGATCGTTTTGCTTTGCATAAATTGCAGGCACTTGTAAAAAAAGTCATGGATTCTTATGAACAGTTTGAATTTTACTCTATCTCCCATGAACTAAATCGTTTCTGTGTTGTTGATCTCTCTGCATTTATATTTGATATTATGAAAGACAGAATGTATTGCGAGAAAAAAGATGGTATAGAGAGAAGATCTGGACAAACAGTTTTGTGGAATATTGGAGAGGCTTTGGTAAGACTTATGGCTCCAATATTGTCTTTTACTGCTGACGAGTTGTGGAAACATATGCCATCTTATAATGGCAAAACAGACTCTGTATTTTTAACAGCTTTGCCAGAGTCTAATGATAAATATATTGACGATAAGCTTGCAGAGAGATGGGATAATTTGCGGGTTATAAGAGAGATAGCAACCAAGGCGCTGGAGATGGCAAGGGCTGAAAAGGTTATTGGCAATTCTTTGGAAGCCAAGTTGATATTAGAACTAGAAAAGAACTATCAAGATTTGCTTTCAAGTTTTGGAAAAAATTTATCTGATCTGTTTATTGTTTCATCTGTTGAATTCGGCAAGGTTACAGAAGGTATCCAGCATGAGGATGAAGCATACAAAGGAATAAAAGTTGGTGTTAAAAAGGCAAATGGGAATAAATGCTTGAGATGCTGGAAATTCTCTGACACAGTAGGTGAAAACAAAGGTCATCCTGAATTATGTGTGAGATGCGCATCTGTAGTGGAGTAATTTTTTTGTTATAGGGGATTAGTGTAATAATCAGTCGTTGGTATTTAAAGCACTAACGACCATCGACTAACGACTATTTTTATGTCTTTTAAATATAAAGCATTAATTATAACACCGATAGTTTTTATTTTAGATCAGCTTACAAAGCTTCTCGTAATAAAAGAGATTCCTTTATATAATAAGATTCAGATCATTCCCGGATATTTTGATCTTGTGCATTACCAAAATCCTGGTGCAGCATTTGGTATGTTTACCAATATGCCTGATTGGCTTAGACAGCCATTTTTTTATTCAATAGCAGTTGTCGTAAGTATAATGCTTTTATATTTCCTGTTTAAGTTGTCGGCAAAGAGCCGTTTGCTGCCAGTTGCCATAGCTTTGATTTTTGGAGGAATGGCAGGTAATATTATGGACAGAATAAGGCTTGGAGTTGTTACGGATTTTCTGTCATTTCATATCAAAGACCAAATATTGCAATTTAGTGTATTTGGAAAGTTTTTCAGCATCCAGCTAGATTGGCCTGCATTTAATGTCGCAGATAGTGCAATTACAATAGCAATGTTTTTGTTGTTGATATCGGCATTTAAGCCAGAACGGAGGGAATTGTGAGACCAATATTATTTAGTATAGGTTCTGTTTCAGTCCCTGCCTTTTTTTTCATGGTGATGCTGGCAGTGCTTTTAGCTACTTTTTATGGTCAATGGCTTTGTAACAAAGAAAAAGGGGATAAGGTAGCTATTCTTGATTTTGGTATAATCAGCATAATTGCTTCAGTATTAGGATCGCGCATCTTTCATATTTTAATAGAGAATCCATCTTATTATTGGGAGAAACCTATAAGGGTTTTTTATTTTTGGCAGGGAGGTTTTGTATCTATTGGTGCATATGTTTTTTCCATAGTTTCAATATTAATATATATGCACATACGTAAGCTTGAGACATTAAGATATTTGGATATAGCTGCAGCAGCTGTTCCTGTGGCTATATTTTTTGTAAGACTTGGCTGCTTATCTGCAGGGTGTTGTTATGGCAAACCAACTGATTTTTTTGTTCACCTGACATTTAATGACCCAAACTCAACAGCAGGATACTATCATCTTGGAACTCCTCTTCATGCTACTCAGATATATTTTATGCTTAGTGCTTTAATCATGGGCGTGTTTTTGTTCTTTGTATATAAAAAGAAAACATTTCATGGTCAGGTTGCTGCTTGTTTTCTTATGTATTATGGCATAACCAGATTTTTAATTGAATTTTTAAGGGGAGATGCAGACAGAGGAGTGTATTTTGGGAATTTGATATCAACAGGTCAGATTGCGATGATAGGTGCTTTTTTGGTCGGCCTTGTATTATATATGATGTTGTTGAAAAACCATAAAGCATTGTCGGAATAGTTAGCTGCTACCTTCTTGCAAATCTAGAAGGTTGTTGTGGCGGTGGTATGCACGCATATCGAACACCGCACATCACACAACGAAATATAATGGATAACACACAAAAAAATCTTTTATTAGAACTGAGCATAGTAACGATTGCTATTTTAGCAGTTAGCAGGATTATATTCTGTTTTCGTGGTGTTCCTTGGTTGTCAGACTATATCTCAACAATAGTTGCAGTATTATTTTTATATGTTCCTGTAATGGTGCTTTGGATGAGAAGAAGGTCTATAGATTTTTTGACCTGTAATTTAGGTGATTTTCTAAGGTCCATAAAAATATTTTTAATAACAGCTATAATCGTTTTTCCAATTTTTTTTCTTTTAGCACATTTGTGGCAAAATATTGTAATGAGAGAGAGCAATTTTGTGTTAGCTGGTTTTCCTGATGTATTCAGCACTATTTTATTTCAGCTTTTAGTGGTTGCTCTTCCTGAGGAATTTTTCTTTAGAGGTTATTTTCAGTCTGCAATTGATCAGGTGTTTGTCAAAAAATACAGGTTTTTGGGTGCTGACTTAGGTCTTGGATGGCTAATTACAGCAGTAGTATTTGCATTTGCCCACAGCATTATCACATATCAATGGTGGCATTTCTCAATATTTTTTCCAGCCTTGTTATTTGGATATTTACGCTTAAGAACCGGATCCATTGTTGCGCCAATTCTGTTTCACACATCAGCGAATATATTTATGAACTGGTTTTCAAGATGTTATTTTTAGATGTTTTTCTTTGTTGTCCGATATTTCTTAAAAACCTCTTTTAAATCATCAGTTGTCTTTCTTGCTTTGATCTCAAGTTTATGACCAGCTGAATGTATTTCTTTGCCAGCGCTTGATAAGCCTTCTCCAGCTTGATGATACAACTGCTTAAGTTGTTCAGTGAATTCCAAGTTATTTTTTCTCCACTTGCGTGTAACTCTATGGCCGTATGCTCTTATGATCATAGTCCATATATCAAATCTATTAAGACCGGAAAAGATCTGCGGTATTGAATAAAAGCGAAGCATAGCTTTAACTGTTTCGATCTGCAGATCAAGGAAGCTTATGCTTTTTGGCTTAAATACTACGTGATGACCATCATAATAACCCCAGTCATGTGATATAAGGCGTTTTTCCTCTTCCATTGTTTTGAACAAAGGAGTGCCCGGCAAAGGTATAAGTGTCATAAACTGGACAGATTCTATCTGCATCTTTTTTGCAAATTTCACAGTTTCTTTGATTGTCTTTTTGTCATCAAACTCTGAACCAAAAATAAACATTCCATGAATCTTTATATTATAACTATGTATAATTTTTATTGCTTCTTGAATTTCTTCCACTGTTTGATTTTTGTTATATTGTTCCAAAGTTTTTGGGTTGATGGATTCAAAGCCAATATAGACCTGTGCGCATTTAGTTCGTTTCATCAGTTCCAGCAATTCCTTGTCTTTACAGATATCAGCTCGTACCTGTGATGACCATGGAACAACAAGTTTATTGTCGATCATTTTTTGCAGCAGTTCTTTTGTCCTTTTTTTGTTAGCAGCAAAATTGTCATCGTAAAAGAAGATCCACTCTGGTTTGCGCTGTTTGATCTCTTCAATAACATTATCTGTAGAACGAAATCTGTAATTCTTGCCAAACATCTCAGTGACAGAGCAAAAATTGCAATCAAACGGGCATCCTCTAGATGTTTGCATAGGGGTTATTTCATACTGATTTTTTGCTTCATCATATCCATGAATCAGAGAGAAATTAGGGAATGGATATTTGTCCAGATCATTGCAGCGCGGTTTAAGTTCATTGTGCTTTATGAGATGTCCCAAGTGGTATGATAAGCCCTGTATGTTCTCAAGCCCTTCGCCCTTTTCGATTGCTTTGATAAAATCGACAATTGTTTCTTCAGCTTCGCCGCGCAGGACATAATCAACGTATTTTAACGCTTCATCAGTCATGAACGTAACATGAGGTCCGCCCATGAACACTGGAATCCCGGATTTTTTGACCTGTCTGGCTATTTCATAAGCCCGTGGTGCAGTTGATGTTATTGTGGATATGCCCACAGCATCAGCTTCAAAGAGCTCATCAAAATCAATGCCTTTAATCTCTTCAATAAAAATTTTCACATCATATCCATGATTTGAGAGCATAGTTCCAAGAATAATTGTGCCCAGTCTTGGTAGCCCCCATCTTGAATATATGTGATAACCCGGCGCTTTTGGCTCAATAAATATTATTTTTTTAATAGGTTTGTTTGGCATAGAACGTCATATACCCTTGATCTTTATAAGAATGCAAGTGGTATGAGAAGTGCATTTGCTGTATTCCTTCTCGAAGGTAGTATGAACTTATAAAGATTTGACCAGTCTTGGAATCTGTTCAATCATATAAAGCGGTATTGATAGTATTTGATTTGAAAATGTTAATTTGTCTTGAGAGATGCGAACACCAAAATCACTCTTTTTTTCATCCATAAACAGTTTTAGTGATTTAAGCCTACCTGTTTTTCCTGATTTGACTTCAATGGGAATGATCTTGGAATCAATATCAATAATATAGTCCACTTCAGCTTGGCTATTTTTTTTATCACGTGCCCAAAAGAAGAGTTGTTTTTGTTGATAACTATTTGCATAGGCCAACAACTCTTGCCCTACAAACTGCTCAGCTACAGCACCTGAGTTGATTTGTATGAAATTCGATTCCATACTCAATCTTGAATTTAAACCACAACTGTTTTGCATCAACCCCACGTCTAAAAAACTAAGTTTGAATTTCTTTTCATTTACTTCAGCACCAAGCGGCAAACCTGTAGCCACTGAATGATAAATAGGATGAATCACTTCAGCTAATGCAAGCATATCAATGGCATTTTTAATATCACGGGATTTCATGTTGGTATCGATAGAAACATATTTAATACGTTGACCAACCAAACGAGGCGCAGCATCAAAAACCTTTTCCAAATATTTGTGAATAGGTGTGTTGGCATATTTCCCAAAATCTGCGCGAAAAGTTTGCAATAAGCTGGTTTGAATATAACTGCACTTCATGAGATCGTGATTTTCAAAGTAAGCATTTAATATTGCCGGCATGCCACCTAATATAAGATAGAGGCGAAGCAGTTCTAAACACTGAAGATGTATGTCATTATCTATTTCATTAGCAAGTTGGTACGAGGTAAGATACTCAAGGATTTTTTGATGCCCCAATGCTTCCAAAAATTCAGAGAATGAAAGAGGGGCTATGTGAAGAAATTGAATACGACCAACTGGTATATGCAGCCCTTCTTTTTTGAGAGCAAATTCCAACAGAGATCCAGCACCAATAACAGCCTGCTCAGGACATTTTTCTTTAAAATATCGTAAGCTCATAATTGCTTGAGGACATTCTTGAATCTCATCAAGAAACAAAAGCGTTTTACCAGCGTGAACTTCTTGACCTAAAAGAATTTGAATTTTATTGATAATATCAATGGGATCAAGGGTGGTAAAACATGATTTTAGTTGGGGTTGAAATTCGAAGTTTATAGTCACAAGATTTTCAAATGCTTGTTTCCCGAATTGTTCAATGGAATAGCTCTTGCCAACTTGCCTAGCGCCTCGTACCAATAATGGATAACGATTAGGGTCATTCTTCCAGCTAGATAATGTCTTTTCAACTTGTCTGTGCATTTTAACTCCTAAAGTAAATTTATCTAGGTAATTATAGCCATTTAATGGCTAAAATCAAGGGCGAAAAAATTCAAATAAGGATAAAAATAGATAAAACAAAATAAAATCCAATAATATCGTATGATTAGATGTTGTTTGAAAAATGTAAAAAAACACGCAACATTTCCAAAAAAATGCCGATAATATAAATGAGACTTGAGACCAGAGACTAGAAACAAGAGGCAAAAGGCTAAAAAAGCAAGGGGACGGAAGATGTTGTGGGGAGTATATGCCATGCTTTCGATTAAATAATAATGGTGTGAGTCTGCTAGACATTCCGTCATTGGTGCGTAACATTGGTCATCAACCTGCAAACACTGATCATTATGATGTGTTATCCCGAGATGTGCTAACGAGTAATGATTCCTTTGATCATGACTGGCGACCTGCTTTATGCCAACGACTTTCAGAGCCTACTCAACAACCCACCTATTCCCAAGTCTTTCACGAGTTTTTAAGTTCTGCTTTTTCAATTGAAGGCAGTGGTGTCCTGTTTGGTGCATTACTCACCAGTACTATCCACAGACCCAGAAGTGGAGCGGCTTTGGAAAGAGTTGCACCAGAACATGAGTAAACATGAGAATATCTTTGAGGTAGAGGAAAATACAGGTCAATTAGTGGATAAACTGCATGGTGATTTTGATGCCCTAATGCGTTTGCACCAAATAGTGCGTGAGGGTACCAGTGGTTTTGTGAATATCAATAGCTTGTTGATTCAGATGACACCGCATTTAACTCCAGAACAACTCTTTCGCGTTTTGGATGAGACCATTCGTTTGGAGCCGGTGCTTGATCATAATGTAATACTCAAAGCCACCCAATCATTGATGGATAACTTTCAAGATCCATCGCCTGATGTTCTTTCATTAGCCAGATTTGTGGTGGAACAGCGTGAACAAGATGCAGTTTCTCATGTGCTGCAGAGCTTGCAGAGAATGAGGATTACAGATCGATCAACATTGGAAGAGATTATTGCTATTGCCGAACATGGGTATGACCGCATGGCAGGTCCGTATGCAATGTTTGCAAGGTCTGCGGGATACGTTGTTGCTAGGTTAAAGGAGATGCTGCTAGAAATTGCCTGAAGAAATCACAGATGTGGAACGCTATTTTGAAGATTCTGAAATCGCCACTCAACATGTTCGGTCTGGGATCGCTCATATGACAACCGATGATCTTATTGCCTTTGCCCATGGTGTCTTAGAGAACATCGAAGCTAGTTTGTTTTGATTGTTGATCTTATGTTTTCAAACCAACGCATTGATGAATTTTGCCGCTGACATAATACGAACGCCTGCTTTTTCAACATCAAGATCCATATTTCCAATGATCTGATAGCAGAGAGGTATTTTTAGTTTTTCTTTAAAATAAAGAAGATTTTTAGATAATTGCGAATCGCTTAATTTTACCTCCACAGCAAACCACGGTTTTTTGTCAAGCGTAACTAAAAAATCAGTTTCTCTGCCTGTTGAATCGCGTAAATAGCATAACTCCACATTCCATCCATCATCATCGGTCAGAAAGTGACAGAATTTTAATAGATGAGAAGCTATCATATTTTCAAGCCGACGAGACTCGTCTGAAATAGATGACCAATCCCACAAATAAAGTTTTTTTTCTTTGCGAACAGATGCAATCTTGCGTGATTGATACGGAGAAAGTCTAAAACTGTAATAGAGCTGATCAAACGTATCCAGCCAGTTTGATATTGTTCTAAAATTGACCTGCAAGTCTTGTGCAAGAGAGTTAATTGAGAGTATGGATGAAGCTCTTTCAGGCAAGAGTTCTAAAAGCAGTCCGAGGTTAGCGATGTCTTGAATCATTGTTAAATCTCGGATATCTTCGCGCATGAACCGTTCCATTCTTTCATTATGCCATTTTCTGAGAATTCTTTCGTTCTGTTGAAGAAATGGTTCTGGGAAACCGCCAAATTTTAGCAATGCATGATAATCACTTGTAGAAAATGTTTCTGAAAAATTTAGCTCATGGTTAGGGATAGCCGATGTTTTTTTACCGTTCAACTCTGACAAGGAAAATGGATGAAGTCGGTAGTAATGATATCTGCCTTGCAAGGAGTCACCACCACGTCGATAAGTATCCAGACGCGCACTTCCTGTAAGAAGAAATTTATATTTTTTTCTGTGAGTATCGTATTCACCTTTAATCCAAGTCTTCCACTTTGATGATTTATGAAATTCATCTAAAATAATTAATTCAGCATCGGATGGCCATGTTCCTTTGAGAGCTTGTTTTCGTTGTTCGATTTTATCCCAATTAAAAAAAACATCAGACGGAGCAAACAATTGTTTAATAATATCATGTAGATGCGCTAATTTTTGTCTTACCTATTTTGTTTGTTAATTACAATTAATTGAAAAAAAGACTTGCTAACGTTTAGAACGTTAGGTATGCTAACGTTATGGATGTTAAGACAATAAACTTGTTTTTGGCAGAAGGAAACATAGATCGAGAAAATATGTGGCCACGTATTGTTGAGATGGAAAGTAAGGCGCATCAATTTCGTTTTGAATTTGGACTGGATGAATTACCAACTGAGCCTGGATTGATAATCATTCGAGGACCCCGCCAATATGGAAAAAGCACATGGCTTGATATGAATCTGCGTTGGTCAGCTCAAGATTTTGGCAAAGGTTCATCATATTATTTAAATGGAGACGAGATTGTTACTGCAGACGGTCTCATCCAAGAGATGAAAGATTTATATGCTGCTTATTCAAGAGATGCTAAGGTTAAAAGGCTTTTTATCGACGAGATAACAGCTATTCCCAATTGGGAAAAGGCTATTAAGCAGGTTGTCGATCAGGGGTTGTTCAAAGATGTTCTTATTATAACGACTGGATCAAAGGCATCTGACCTTCGTCATGGTTCAGAAAAACTTCCGGGAAGGAAAGGAAAATTGCCAAAAAACGAATATATTTTTCTCCCCATTTCTTACAGAGAATTTAAACTTCAGTCCAAATCTATGTATGGTGACAAAACATGGATTGCCTATCTATTAACAGGCGGTTCTCCTGTTGCTTGCAATGATATTTGTCAGTTTGGACGTCTGCCTGAATACTTTATTCAGCTTGTGCGAGATTGGGTGTTGGGAGAGGTTGTCTCTTCTGGCAGAAACAGGCTGGCATTAACACAACTGTTGCACATGATAATGAGTTATGGCGGTAAACCAGTTGGTTTTGCAAAGGTTGCACGCGAATCAGGTATGGCAAACAACACTGTTGCAAGTGGCTATATCGAACAACTCTCTGATCTACTTTCTGTTCTTCCATCGTGGCCGATTGAAACCAACAGGAAAATGTTACTCATGCGAAAGCCGTGCAAATTTCATTTTATTAATACAGCTGTGGCAATTGCATTTCATCGATCAGCGTTACGGCATGTTCATGAGTTCGAAAATCTTTCTTCTGAGTTGCAAGGAGCATT
>CAZLRI010000047.1:0-11165 GCA_964561745.1 uncultured Pseudobdellovibrionaceae bacterium
ATTCAGCAAAAACCATTTTAATAAAATCATAGTTAATTACAAAATCCTCCATTCATCGCCATTAGGGGACATTTTGCTTCACACAGAAAGGTTGTCAAGGGGTTCACCCGCTTCGCGGCGACGAAAGTCGCCCTTGACAACCTTTCTGTGTGAAACTACCTCCCATTGCTACAATCGGTCATTTTGTTTTGCGGAAGCTATAGCATACAAATAAAAAGTTGAAATGCTTTATCATTCGTGTGTGTTTATGACAAGGTGTAAAAGATGGTAGGTCTTGACTCTAAGAGCTTTTTGCCTTAGGTTTACCAGCCTATGAGAATTTCAATGATGAAGTCAAAAATCCATAGGGCTATTGTAACTGAAGCTAACCCTG
This sequence comes from uncultured Pseudobdellovibrionaceae bacterium, assembly GCA_964561745.1. Lineage (GTDB taxonomy): Bacteria > UBA10199 > UBA10199 > 2-02-FULL-44-16 > DYJF01 > CAZLRI01. Next base: position 374 of record CAZLRI010000047.1, read on the forward strand.
ATTATGAAGGATCTATAACAATAGATCAGTCTATTATGGAATCAGCTGGAATTGTAGAATATGAAAAAGTTCATGTATTAGACATAGTGAATGGCCAGAGAATTGTTACTTATGCAATAGCAGGTAAACCGGATTCTGGTGATATTTGTATTAATGGCGCTGCTGCCAAAGTTATAAATAAAGGAGATAAAGTTATTATTGTTTCCTACGCTGATCTTGATGTTCAGGAGATAAAAGGGTTTAGTCCAAAAAAGGTGCTTGTTGATGGACAAAATAAAATACTATAAAAGATAAATAATTATGAAAATTTATATAGAAGACATTCCTGATGAGGGACTAACTATTAAGGTTGATTCTGATTCTGATAAATGGTTGCAGAACTTGCTGGAAGATTGTGTTGAGGGAAATTTTGCTAAAAAAGATAAAGCAGAAGTTTGTGTTACAGTAATTAATTGTGAGGGGAATCTTGATTTAAGAGGGGATATAGCAATATTTACGCACCCTGTGTGTGACAGGTGTCTTGAAATATACAAAGATAAAAAAAACATTGAATTTCACGTGTTTATGGCGCCTCTTAAGGGTAAGGGTAAGGATAAGTTTAGAGAAAATGATGAAAAAGAGCTGATCAAAGAGGACCTTGATTTTGGATTTTATGAAGGAGATCATATTGATCTAAGTGAAATTGTTAAGGAACAACTTGTTTTGGAAAGACCAATAAAAAAGATCTGTAAAGAGGACTGTGCTGGAATATGCCAAAAATGTGGATGTAATCTTAATAAGGAAAAGTGCAGTTGCAAACAAGAGCAATATGACCCCAGATGGGATGCGTTAAAAGGACTTAAGCTTAAAAACAAAAGGTAAATTCAATTGACGTAAGTTCTCAATAAGTTGAGGTTATGATGTGGGGTCTGGTCTTGATTTTGTTTTTTTCCGCCAGAGGCGGATCCGTCCTTCGGCGGAAAAGAGACCTGACCTCGGTTTTACCTCAACTATTGAGAACTTACCAATTGACAAGTTAAGTAATTAGATAGTAATACAGCGCAAAATAATCATAAGACTATAAGAGGTGTTTGTGGCAGTCCCAAAGAAAAGAAAGTTTAAATCAAGGAAGAACATGAGGCGGGCTCAGCACATGAAGTTGGACCACACTGATTTGTCGCAATGTCCGCAATGCAAGCATCCAAAGCTTCCGCATAGAATCTGCATCCATTGCGGATTTTATAAAGGCCGGGAAATAATCAAGACAGTTTAAGGAGTGGAAACTTGTAAGATGACCTCCGAGTTTATTAACCGCAAAGTTAGTGAGATAATTGTTCAGCAACTGGGTTTGGTGGAGGAGGATGTTTTGCCAGAATCCTCTTTTTCCAAAGATCTGGGTGCAGACTCCCTTGACTTGATCGAGTTAATATTGGCTTTGGAAGAGGAATTTGACATTGAGATCTCTGAAAATGATGTTAAAAAATTTTCAGTTGTACAGGATATAATTAATTATGTTGAAGAAAAAATAGGTTAAACCTTCCATGAAAATATCCATAGCATCTGATCATGCCGGGTATGAAGTCAAAGAATCAATAAAAGTTTATCTAAAACAATTAGGGCATACTGTAAATGACTGTGGATCATTTAATGCTGAACGCAGTGATTATCCTGATTTTGCATCCAAAGCAGCAAAGCTTGTTGCAAATGGTGATGTTGACAAGGGAATATTGGTTTGTGGTAGCGGCATAGGAATGTGCATTGCTGCTAACAGGTTTAAGCATGTAAGGGCAGTGGTTTTAAGAAATTTAGCTGATGCTTCCATAAGCAGGGAACATAATGATGCAAATATAGCATGCTTTGGTGCCAGATTTACAGAACTGGAAACCATTAAGAAGTTGATTGATATTTTTTTAAGTACACGGTTTGAGGGTGGGCGCCATGAAAATAGAATCAAGAAATTGGATTCTCTGAGTTGTTGATTTATTTTCTATCACCTTTAGTCAAAGACGGACCTGCCTCAGAAGGAATGGGAAGAGGATGTTTTGTCGTGCGATGTGCGATTGGCGCATATCTCTCATTACATATCTCACAACGATAAGGAGATAGCATGGAGAAAGATCTCTTAAAATTTGATCCAGAAGTGGCAGGCGCTATTCAAAAGGAATTGGAACGGCAGGAATATAAACTTGAACTTATTGCTTCAGAGAATTTTGTGTCAAAGAGGGTTCTTGAAGCCATGGGGCAAGTGATGACTAATAAGTATGCAGAAGGCTATCCACATAAGCGTTATTATGGTGGATGTGAATTTGTTGATGAAGTTGAAGATTTTGCAATAGAAAGGGCAAAAAAACTTTTTAACTGCGAAGGAGTAAATGTTCAGCCGCATTCCGGTTCTCAGGCTAATATGGGTGTTTATTTTTCAGTGTTAGAGCCGGGTGATACAGTTATGGGAATGAGTTTGTCACAAGGGGGGCATTTGTCGCATGGTTCGCCGGTTAATTTTTCAGGGCGTTTTTATAAAGTAGTATCTTATGGCGTTGATGCTGAAACTGAGCTGATTGATTTTAATATTGTTCGGGAGCTTGTCTTACAGAACAAACCAAAATTAATTGTTTGCGGAGCATCTGCTTATTCGCGTGATATAGACTTTAAAAAATTCAGGGAGATAGCTGATGAAGTGGGGGCTTATGTTTTAGCTGATATTGCTCACCCTGCTGGTCTTGTCGCAACAGGGTTGCATACAAGTCCGGTTCCATATTGTCAGTTTGTTACTTCAACAACTCATAAGACTTTAAGAGGACCGCGCGGCGGGATGATTATGTTTAAGCAGGAATATGAAAAGGTTGTTAATAAAACTATTTTCCCCGGTATTCAGGGAGGACCTTTAATGCATATAATTGCTGCAAAAGCAGTGGCTTTCTTGGAAGATTTGCAGCCGGAATATAAAGACTATTGTAAACAGATTATTAAAAACAGCAGGGCGTTGGCTGCAAGATTAAGCAAAGATGGTATTAGAATAGTTACAGGTGGAACTGATACGCATCTGTTTTTGGTGGATCTGACAGAACTTGGCATAACCGGCAAAGAAGCTGAGGAAGCTCTGGGGATGGCCGGTATTACTGTAAATAAAAATACAATTCCAAGGGAGACCATGTCGCCATTTATTACAAGCGGAATAAGGATTGGTACGCCAGCAATGACCACCAGAGGTATGAAGGAAAATGAAATGAATATTATTGGCGAATGGATTTATCAGGTTCTAAAAGATATTAAGAATGAAAAACTTTTTTCCAATATAAAAGCTGAAGTAAAAAAATTGTGTGAGAAGTTTCCTATTTATAAAAATTAGGCATTAGTCGATGAGCGATGGGAGTGTATTAGTGAACGTTCATCGCACATCGGTCATCACTCATCGAATATATTTATGAAATGTCCATTTTGCCCTGAAACAGAAAGTAAGGTTGTTGATTCACGCATTTCCAAGACTGGAAGTTTAATCAGGCGACGGCGTGAGTGCGAACAATGCAAAAAGAGATTTACTACTTATGAGAGGCTTGAGGAGCCTTTGATAATCATAGTAAAAAAAGATAACAGACGAGAACCTTTTGATTATAAAAAGGTTGCGAGTGGTATAAGAAAGGCTTGTGAGAAAAGACCGATAGCAACTGACATGGTGGATGAACTAATTGACAGAATTGAACAATGGGTTCTTTCTCAAGGAGAGAAAGAATTGGCGAGCTCTAAGATCGGCGAGCGTATTATGGATGAATTACATAAGCTGGATGAAGTTGCTTATGTGCGTTTTGCATCTGTTTACAGGTCGTTTAAGGATATAAATGAATTTATGTCAGAACTTCAGGATTTGTTAAGTAAAGCAAAGAAGTAGGTGTGCATGATCATTGATAGTAAAGAAAATGATTCTAATATTGAAGAAGGTTTTATGAGAGAGGCGCTTAGCCTTGCTCTTAAAGGTAAGGGCAGAACCTCTCCTAATCCTTGTGTTGGCGCTGTTGTTATAAAAAATAATCAGGTGGTTGGAAAAGGGTTTCATAGGTTGGCAGGTAAAGATCATGCAGAGATTGAGGCGCTAAAAGAAGCAGGTGCTAATGCTTATGGAGCTGATCTTTATGTTACTTTAGAACCGTGTAATCATTTTGGCAAAACCCCGCCTTGTTGTGATGCAATTATCAAATCTAAAATAAAAAAGGTTATAATAGGAGATGTAGACCCGAATCCAGATGTAAATGGAAAAGGGATAAGATTCTTACAAGATAATGGAATTGAAGTGCGTTCAGGTGTGTTGCAAAAAGAATGTCAGGCAATTAATCTGCAATATAATAAGTGGATCTCAACAAAGCTTCCATATGTTACATTAAAAGCTGCAATATCTCTGGATGGCAAGATAGCTCTTGAGTCAGGTGAATCAAAGTGGATCTCTAACGAAGAGAGCAGGAGATATGTTCATAAGCTGCGTTCTGAAACAGACGCAATTTTAGTGGGTATAGGAACGGTTGTTAAAGATGATCCTTTGCTTACAGTTAGAAACGAAGAAAAGGCTTATATTAAAAAAGTTATAGTGTTGGATGAAAATCTTAGGATTCCGTTCTCATCGAATTTATTTAAAAGACAATTTGGAGATCTTGTTATTGCAACAACCGAGGCTGCTTTAAAAAATAATTTAAAACAATCTGAGAAAATAGCTCATAAACTTTTAATATGCGAGACTACTGATAATGGACAGCTTTCTTTACCAAGCTTGCTCAAACAGCTTGGTGCAAATGGCGTAACATCTTTACTTGTCGAAGGTGGAGGTAAAGTATTTTCAAGTTTTGTTCAAAATGGTCTTGTAGATCATATGGTGCTATGTATTGCCCCAAAGTTTATTGGTGGCAAAGGTAAGAATTTTTTGCCGGAAATAGATTTTAATGATCTGTCAGCTGTTCCAAGGCTAGCTGATTTTAGTGTTAAAATGTTGGGTGATAATCTGGTTGTTGAAGGATGTTTAAACGCATGAGGTAAATATGTTTACTGGTATTATAGAAGGGGTTGGAGTAATACGCTCCATCAAACATAAGGGAGAAGGATTGCAGGTTGAGATTGAATGCGACTTTGATTTAAAGAAGGTAAATATAGGGGATTCAATTTCAGTAAATGGTTGTTGCCTCACAGTTACTTCCAGATTGGGTACTCGGTTTTGGGCAGATGTTTCAAAAGAGACTATTGAAAGGACCACATATAAATTTCTTGGAGAAGGTGAGCCTGTTAATATAGAGATGGCAATGGAGTTGGGAGGAAGATTTGGTGGTCATATTGTCCAAGGGCATGTTGATGGAGTTGGCGAAGTAGTTAATATAAATGATGATTCAGACAAAGTTGAGCTGGTAATAAAAGTTCCTAATGGATTAGAGAAATATATTGTAAAAAAAGGTTCAATAGCTATTGATGGTGTAAGTTTAACTGTAAATCATATTAAGAACTCATTTTTTTCTGTTACTATTATTCCGCATACTAAAGTTAAAACAACCTTTTCTAAATTATATATTGGAAAGCTGGTAAATTTGGAGGTTGACATCATTGGCAAATATGTGGGAAAGCTCACTTTTTTAGATAGTGATGAACTTGAGAAGGAATCAAAGATTACAGAGGATTTTTTAAGAAAGCATGGATTTAACTGACTACTGCTTCGTCAATTTAATTATTGATGGTTACTGCCAGCGATAATTAAATTGTTACGAGCAGTTGTGCAAACCGACAGAAATATATAATTGATTGCCTACTGTTATGGAAAAATCGTTTCAAAAAGTTGAAAAAGCGATCGAGGATTTTCAAAAAGGCAAGATGGTGATTCTTGTGGATGATGAGGATCGCGAGAACGAAGGTGACCTTGCTATGGCTGCTGAAAAGGTAACGCCTGAAGCAATAAACTTTATGGCAAAATATGGGCGTGGTCTTATTTGCCTTGCATTAACAGAAGAAAGAGCAAACGATTTAAATCTTCCTTTGATGGTTGAGGATAACACGTCTTTATTTCAAACTGGATTTACTGTTTCAGTTGATGCAAAGGAAGGAACCACAACAGGCATCTCTGCAAAGGACAGGGCAAAAACTATTCTGACTGCTATTGATGAAAACGCTACACCAGACGATCTTGCAAGACCGGGACATATTTTCCCTTTAAGAGCTAAACGTGGTGGTGTTTTGGTAAGATGTGGGCAGACAGAGGGATCAGTTGATTTAGCAAGGCTTGCTAAAATGAAATCATCTGCAGTGATATGTGAAGTTATGAATGAAGATGGCACAATGGCGAGATACCCTGAGCTTGAAAAATTTGCTTTGCAGCATAATCTCACTATAGTGTCGGTAGAAGATATAATTCGCTATAGAAGGCGCTTTGAATCATTGGTTCGTAGGGCTTCAGAAGCAGTTTTGCCAACTGAATATGGTGAAGGATTTCGCATCATATGTTATGAAAATGATATAGACAAAGCAGTTCATATCGCCCTGATTAAGGGTGAATTAAAAGATGATGATACTCATCTTGTTCGTGTTCATTCAGAGTGTCTTACCGGAGATGTTTTTGGTTCATTGCGCTGCGATTGTGGATGGCAGTTGGCTAGATCGCTGGAGATTATTGGAGAAGCAAAGAGCGGAGTTTTGTTATATATAAGGCAGGAAGGAAGAGGCATTGGTCTGCAAAATAAGATTCAAGCTTATGCATTACAGGACATTGGTTATGATACAGTGGAAGCTAATCATAAGTTGGGGTTTGCAGCAGATCTTCGTGATTATGGAATAGGTGCGCAGATCCTTGCTGACCTTGGCATTAAACAGATTCGCTTGTTAACAAATAATCCAAAGAAGATAATTGGTTTGGAAGGTTATGGATTAAAAGTTGTTGAAAGAGTTTCTATAGAAACTAAACCCGGAAAATTTAATGAGAACTATTTGCGCACTAAGCGGGAAAAACTGGGGCATTTATTAGAACAGGTTTAGATAATAGAGTTGAAATTCGGCAAAGGGTGTTAGATGTGTGATGTGAGTATTTGGTGGGAGATTAGAGCTGTGAGTATATTAAATAAACGCCTATCGCACACCGCTCATCGAATAAAGGAGGCATCATGGTAAAATGTATAGAAGGAAATTTATCAGCTAAAGGATGTAAGTTGGCTTTGGTTGTGGCTCGGTTTAATGATTTTATTACATCAAAACTTCTGGATGGTGCTTTGGATACAATATACAGAAGCGGTGGAGAAAAAGACGGCGTAACAGTAGTTAAGGTGCCCGGATCTTTTGAAATTCCTTTGTTGGCAAGTAAGCTGGCTTCTTCAGGTAGATATGATGGTGTTATCTGTCTTGGTGCAATTATCCGTGGCTCAACATCACATCACGAACATATCGCAACCCAGTTGAGCAAGGGGTTGCATTCTATAACCTTGAAAACTGGTGTGCCAGTTGGCTTTGGCGTGATAACAGCGGAAAATCTAGAACAGGCTATAGAGCGTGCAGGCACAAAGCATGGGAATAAAGGAAGTGAAGCTGCTTTGTCTGTGATTGAGATGATAAATGTTTTAAAGCAGTTAGAGGTATAACTATCAGTTTGTTGTGTGATGTGCGTCATTCGTGCTTTGTAAAAAACTATGTATGGTTTTGTGGTTTTAACGATCATCACGTACCGTACGCTGCTCAACTATTTTGGTATATGGGAACAAGAAGAAAAGCTAGAGAATGCGCTTTGCAGCTCCTTTATCAGGTAGATCTTGGGAATGAAGAGCTTTGTGATACACAGGAGCTTTTTTGGAACAACGATACTATTGATGCGCCAGAAAAAGAGTTTGCCAGTAAGCTTGTGCATGGTGTCAGAGAGCATTTGACTGAAATAGATAATCTTTTGTCAACATACTCCACAAACTGGAAATTGTCTCGGATGGCTTCTATAGATAAAAATATTTTACGAATTGCTGTGTTTGAGCTGGTGTTTTGTAAAGATATCCCGTCTAAAGTGACAATAAATGAAGCAGTTGAAATTGCAAAATTATATGGAACAGATGGATCAGGTGCTTTTGTAAACGGTATCTTAGATAATGTTTCCAAAAAAGTAAAAAATTCAGAGTAAAATTAATATGGTAGATTTACACAAAAGAATAATAGTCGCTAAATCATCCGGGTTTTGTTGGGGTGTTAACAGGGCTTTTGAAAAGGTGATGAAGATCGCTGAAGAGGTTGGCGGTAATAAGCCGGTTTATACATATGGCCCTCTGATTCATAATCCACAGGCAGTTTCTGTTTTAGAACAAAAAGGCATCAGGGTTTTAGATACAATTCCAGATAAAATTAATGGGATAGTTGTGATTAGAACTCACGGTATTCCACCTCAGGATAGAAAAAAACTGGAAAAAGCAGGGGCTGTTATTTGTGATGCTACATGCCCTGACGTGGGTATTATTCAGGGCAGGGTCCGAAAATATCTAAAGCTTGGATATCACATAATAATAATTGGAGACCGTGAACATCCGGAAGTAAAGGCATTGTTGGGTTTTGCAGAGGAGAGTGGCGTATGCGTGAACAGCCATGATGAGATAGATCAAATTCCTAAAGATCTTATGAATGTTTGTGTTGTTTCGCAAAGTACTCAGCAAAGGGCAAAATTTGAAGAACTGATTTCTTTGATAAAAGAGCGTTATCCAGATGCTGTTATATTTGATACTATATGCCGTTCTACAAATGTAAGGCAGGAAGAGGTTCGTGAATTAGCAAAAGAGGTTGATGTCTTAGTGGTTGTTGGTGGAAGAAATAGCTCTAATACTAATAGGTTAGCTGAAATTTCGCGCGAAATGGGGTGCCATACAATTCTAATTGAGTCAGCTGATGAGATGAAATCAGAGGAAATAGGAAATGTGGATACCATTGGAATCACTGCAGGGGCTTCAACCCCTGAATGGGTTATTGATCGTGTTGTAGAAAAGTTAAGAGAAATACTCGAATGATATGGTTTTTTCGTTTTTGTTTCTTGACTTATTAGGCGAAATCCTGATAGGAATTCGCAAATTTAGTATACATAAGATACTGAGCCTCTGACAATTTTATTTTTTTAAGGATAGGCACAAGTGCTTGATCAATTTAATTTTCATGGATCAACACAGATGTTAATTAAATTGTCAAAGCGCTAGTTTCTTGGGGAATAATTGGAGGAAGCTCATGGCAGTAACGATTAGATTAAGCAGACATGGTAAAAGAAATAAACCCTTTTACAGGGTTGTTGTTGCGTGTAAGGCAAAGCCGCGTGATGGGAGATTTCTTGAAGTAGTTGGAATCTATGACCCCAACAATAAAGCACAAAAAATAAAAGTTAATGCCGAACGCATTAACTATTGGAAAAGTAAGGGCGCAACTCCAAGTGAAACAGTTGCGAACTTATTAAGTGATATTCGGTAGATTTAGGCATCTTTGATATTTCAAATAAGGCGTGCACAAGTGCTTGTAATCAACAGAATCTTGTTTCAAAACCCCAAACAAGCTTCTGTTGAACAAGCACTAGGAGGATGATATGTCAGATGAAATAAAAGTTCTAGTCGAAACGATTGCTAAAGCACTCGTAGATCACCCAGAAAAAGTAGAAGTTTCTGAAGTAGAGGGTGAACAAACAACTGTAGTTGAACTTCGCGTTGCAAAGGAAGATCTTGGCAAAGTCATTGGCAAAGAAGGTCGTACAGCTCGTGCAATGCGCCAGATTCTTAGTGCTGCATCAGCTAAGATTCGCAGACATTCAGTTTTAGAAATTATTGAGTAAATCTGTGAATCAGAGCCCTAAGTCCTCGAAGAAATGGGTTGAGTGTGGCTGTTTCAAACGACCATGGGGGATAAAGGGACAGATATTAGTATTTTGGAATAGCGGGATATGTCCTGTAAAGGTTAATGGAGGAGAGGTGTATATTCATGAGCCTGAGAGAGGATATATTCCGCTTATTATTTTAAATCAGCGAATTAACGATAAAAAAAATGTTTTGTCTATCAAAGGAATTGATACTCCTGAACAAGTAAGTTTTCTGATAAATAAAAAAATATATATTACAGAAGATAATCTGGGTGATTTGCAGGCAGACGAATATTACTGTTATCAGATTCTTGGTTTAAAAGTAAAAACAGTTAGTGACGAATATATTGGAACTGTAGTTAAGATATTTTCCACAGGCAGTAATGATATATATGAAGTAGCTAAGGAAGATGGCAAAACAGTGCTGATTCCAGCTATTAAGAGCGTAATAAAAAAAGTTGATGTTAAAGCAGGTATTTTGATTATAGAGCCAATAGAAGGAATGGAATTGTAGTTGCGCGGTTAGAGATGTGCGTTGATTGTATCTAATAAAAAATATGAATATAGCATTTGGATGTTAACGCCCATCGCCCATTGATTAACGACCAATTATGCGTTTTGATATTATTACAATATTTCCTAAAATTTTTGATTCATGGGTCTCTGAATCCATTGTTAAAAAGGCAATAGATAAAGGGCTTATTCAGATTATTACACATGACATTCGTGAGCATGCATTACAACCTCATCGCTCTGTTGATGACACCCCATATGGTGGTGGCGCTGGAATGGTTATGAGGCCTGAGCCTATTGTTGAATGTGTGGAATCTATTCCTTTAAATGGTCGGTGTCGTCGTATTTTGCTTACCCCGCAAGGCGAACCATTAAAACAGCCTAAAGTTAAAAAACTAGCTGAATTTGATCAAATAATGCTGATCTGCGGGCGGTATGAGGGGGTTGATGAACGTGCCAGAAAAATAATTGCAGATGAAGAGATATCTT
>CAZLRI010000048.1:0-11042 GCA_964561745.1 uncultured Pseudobdellovibrionaceae bacterium
GGCAAACAAAACCCCGAAGGCGCTGCTCACTGTCCATGGAAATTTATAATAGGGACTTATTGAGCTTATTGAAAATGCGGTCTGCAGAGGCTCTAAAAAAGACAGCAGTATGGACACAAAAGGCAATCCCATCAGATAAGGTAATAAAGTCAATATCGGAAGTTTATTCTTCTGATATAAAAAACCGGCAATTGCTATTATTAATATTCCTGTTGCTATTCCTATTAATAATCTCCTTGAACTGCCCTTTAGTTTATTATACTGAACCAGCGCCGCTCTAAACAGAAACAGACTTAATAATCCGGACATGAATAAAATCGGATATTTTACCGCCGCAATCTTTCCTAAAGAAAACATTGGAACTATTAGCAGATCACCCGCCTGCGTAAAAGTGTATAACGGATAAACCAGATATGTTATAAATAAAGGCAGCCAGATATCATAATTTTTAACCCTTTTCTCACCATTTCCGGAACAAATCAAAATATGCGCAAGTATCATCAATGGCAGTACGAATATATTTGCCCTGTTAAAGGAAGCTGCAAGATTAGCCAGCAGTGTCAAGATGTAATATGAATAGTAGCCCTTCCCTTCCTTTATCATAGAGTCTGTATGCAGATAAAGACTGAGCACAAGCAGAACAAAAAAAACTATTGCTATATGATGCACTGAAGATGGCCATGTATAGTAGTTGAAATGGGCAAAAAGGGTCAGGAATGTCAAAGAAGAAAAGATGCTTGCTTGAAAATTCAGCCCCATTTTCCTGCTTACTAAAAAAACCAGGCCTGAACACATAAAATGCATTATCAGGCTTACAAAAATGAAATATTGAGGGTTTGTGCCGAATAAATACAATATAGGGATGAAATACGCCTTAAAGAAAAACAGCCCGTACATAGGCGGCTGCGGAGAAAATAAAAAATCGAGAAACTGACTAAAAGATTTAATGCCTTCAAAATGCCAGTTAAATGTCGGCATAAACCACCAGAGGTCTGTTTCAGGATAGATAGTCCTTATTGGGATGTAAAGTGTCTTTAAAAAGAACACAGCCATCAAGAGATAGACCCCAAGATAAATGATTTTTATTTCCCTAAGCATATTTATCCAGAAACTTCACGATAACATCAATAAAATAATCAATGTGTTCATCTCCGATGTCCTGATGCACCCCTATATGTATGCCATGATTGCCTATGTATTCTGCCTCCGGAAAGTCGCCCATTTTATAGTTCAGAAATGCGAAACCAGGACATTGTGTCGGCATGGATGAAAATAAGTCCCTTGTGTCAATTCCTTTCTTCTCAATAAAATCTACCAGCTGGTTTCTTGTAAACGCCGCTCCTTCCTGAATGATCATAGGAAAGGCATGAGGCCCTATTTTCTCATCCGGACCTTCCTCTATTGTCGCAAGGTATGGACTGAATTTTTTGAATTTTTTCATCATGCTTATAAGATTTTTTCTCCTCTTCCCGAGTATCTGCTCATAGATATCAAGATTCCCAAGTCCGACCGCAGCTTCTATTTCGTTCATCTTGCATGAATATCCGATGCGTTCAAAAATAAATCTTATATCAGCTCCGCCGTATTTAAATCTCTTTGAACAATAACCGGAATTTATATTCATTACACATTTTTCGCATTTGCATGCCCTTCCGTGAGACCTGAGCGACCTCAATATCTCAGCAAAATCTTCGCGGTTAGTAGTTACAATGCCGCCTTCTATTGTGGAAATTATATGCGCAACATAGAGGCTGTATGCAGCCATATCTCCAAGCGTTCCAATGTTTCTGCCTTTGTAAACTGCCCCGTGAGCCTCGGCAGCATCCTCAATAACGTAGAGCTTATACTTCATAGCTGTCTTGTTGATGGCATCCATGTCAGCAGGCTTCCCCATAAGATGAACCGGCATTATTGCCCTTGTCTTTTCTGTAATTACACCCTCTATCCTTGAAGGGTCAATATTTAAAGTCTTCCTGTCAATATCAACAAAGACCGGCTTAAATCCTGCCTGCAGAACTGCATTGCCTGTTGCGACGAAAGACAGCGCTGGAACTATGACCTCATCCCCCCTCTTTGCGCCGAAATCGTATAGGACTGCAAGCGCAAGGGCATCGGCATCTGTTCCGCTGCTTAAGGCAACCGCCTCTTTAGTGCCGGTAAGCCGGGCAAATTTTTTCTCAAATTCCCTTACATACCTGCCGCTTGAAACCCTGTTTGAATTCAGAATCTCACCGATTAACTCTTTAGATTTTTGAGGAATTGACATCGTCCCAAATGGAATCTTCATTAGCATTATCCGGCTTTATGACTTTTTTTTATCAAATACCAATATCATCTACAATACCCCCTACAGATTTTGCAATAGACGGACTTGCAGTTAATCCCGGAGACTCTATTCCGATAAGATTAATGAATCCGGGCAGTCCATTATCAATCTCATGTCTGATTATAAAGTCTCTAAAACTGCCGTCAGCGGCATGAAGTTTAGGTCTTATGCCTGACTGGTCCGGCTCAATGTCGTCATATTCTATAAAAGGCAAGAATCTTACTACTGACTCGTAGAATGCCTTTTTCTGGGAATGGTCAACCGTGTAATCTATCCTGTCCACATAACGGGCATTAGGTCCGAGTTTCATCCTTCCGCGCATATCCAGCGTGACATGGACGCCCAGTCCTCCACTCTTATCTGAAGACACAGGGTATATCAACCTTTTCACTAAGGTGTTTTTTTTATTGCCAACCCAGAAATATTCTCCTTTACAGAAGTCAAGCTTATAGCATGTCTTAATAATGTCTATGCCTGCCAGCGCAGCAATTCTATCAGAGTAAAGACCTGCGCTGTTTATTAAAACCTTTGTCCTGAAAGAGAAGCTGTTTTCAGATTCTTTTATTGCAACATTATATCCATTGCTCACCTTCTCAATCGCTGTAACTTCCGCGTTATAGGACACTATTGCCCCATTTTCATCAGACTTCTCTGCATAGTATTTCATTAAGGCATGAGAATCAATAATGCCTGTAGAAGGCGACAGAACGGCTGCCTTAGCTTCTATATGCGGCTCTATTTCTTTAATCTCTTTTGCAGAAAGCATTTTCAGGTCTTCCAAACCGTTCTTTCTGCCGTTTTCAAGCAAAAGCTCTAACTGACCAATGTCCTTATCATCACAAGCTATTAAAAGTTTACCTAATCTTTTATAGGGGATTGCATTCCTCTGACAGAGTGCATAAAGCATCTCCTTCCCTTCTATGCACATGGACGCCTTTAAAGACCCCTGAGGATAATAAATGCCTGCATGAATGACTTCACTATTTCTGCTGCTTGTCTCCATCCCGAAGGTTTTGTTTCTTTCAACCACGCACACGTTTCTTCCCTGACGCGCAACATTTGAAGCTATTGCCAATCCTACAACGCCTGCCCCAATAACCGTAATGTCCATATCAAACTGCATAGTCATATCCTTTTTATGTCAGGCATATTTTCGTTTCAGTTTTTTATTCAACATGTCAACTATAGACTTCTCGGTTTCAGGTCCAAATTTACTTCTCATCTTTTCAAGATACTTGGGATTGGAGAAATACTCATTGAAAGCCCTGTCCCTGAATTTAAGAACCTCCTCACCTGACAAATACTTTGTTGGCAGTGGCAGGGTTTCATAGGCATAGTGAGAATACCCATGCCAGACCTCAGGCAGTTGCCAGCCCTTCTGCACTGCCTCTTTATAAAGCTGAGAGCCGGGATATGCCATTGCGCAATAGAAATTGGCATACTCTCCGTTTATCTCTTTTGCGAGTTCAAGGGTCTCTTTCATAGTATCATTGTTATCATCGGGAAGACCAAATATAAAATTAGATATTATATTCAACTCTGCCTCGTATGTCATATCCACCGCATCCCGTATGTGCCTCTGCCCCTTCCTGACACCTTTTCTGACAATCTCACTTCCGGACTCAAAACCGTAAGCCACCCAGTTGATTCCTGCCTTCTTCATCTTTTTTAACAGTTCTAAATCTACTGTATCTGTCCTGGCATACGCCCAGAGGTTCAAATCATATCCCTTCTCTATGATTAAGTCGCAGATGTCATGTACCCTCTTTTTGTTTACAGTAAAGGTGTCATCAACAATTTCCATATGACGGACATTATATTTGTTTACTAAAACATCAATTTCAGCAACAAAGTGTTCAGGGCTTCTTGTCCTGAAACCGCTTCCTCCATAAACTGCATTGACAGAGCAATAGCTGCAGTTGAACGGACAGCCGAGACTTGAAAATACCACGGCATACGGAGTCCTGCCTTTTTCTCCAAAACAATGCCAGTTATGCGCACGGTACTTGTCCATCGGAAGTAAATCCCATGCAACAAAAGGAAGTTCGTCAAGATTAGCTATCAAAGGGGGTGGAGGGTTATTTATAATCTCATCGCCTTTTTTATAACACAGTCCGTTTATCTCAAAATCACTGGCTTGCATATCGTCTTTCAACGCATTCAGCAATTCAGCTATTGGAAAGAATCCCTCGGAGTTGCATACAAAATCAACGGATTCCTCCTTTAGGGTTTTCTCAGGCAATGCTGCCGGGTGATGCCCGCCGATGACAGTCTTCACATGAGGAGCTTTCATCTTGATAAAAGACAGCGTCTCAGAGGCAGCAGTCATTTTAGGAGTAAAAGCCGTTATGCCTGACAACAAAGGATTTTTTTCAGCGACTATGTTGGCTGCTTCTTCAGGACTTATATTTTCTGCCTGCGCATCCAGAATCTCAACTGAAAAACCGCGCTCTCTGACAAACGCAGCGATGAGACCAAGCCCAATCGGAGGGGCAATACAGGAAAGTTCACCAACCTGTCCATAAATCGCCTCCCAATTTCCGGGATTAATCAAGAGGAGGTCAAGTTTCTTACCCATTTTTTTTGCTTGAAATCACATCCTTCAAAAGTTCCTCTGCCTTTCCGTATCTTTCAGGCGTCCCGATATCAATAACCTTCTCTCCTGTGATAAATCCAAATAAGCCTTTATCAATGTTTTTGGGGAAAAGGTCGTATTCAAGGGAATAACTTATTTTGGGAGGTATGAGTTCAAGCACATTCCTGCTGAACAGATAAATGCCTGCATTGACAAAATTACCGGCGTTGGACTTTGTCTTTTCATTAAAACTTACAATATGCCGGTCACTATCTAATACCACATTGCCATAATCTGCTTCTTTTTCAGGCAAACCCAATGCAATGGAAAACAAAGCCCTTTTCTTAATATGAAAGTCAAGAAAATTCCCCGGATCCATCCTACAGAATGAATCACCATTCACAACAAGAAATGGATTACTTCTTATTAATGCTTCTGCATTTTTAATTGCACCTGCTGTCCCCAATAGTTCTTTTTCTTCAGAAAATAACAATGTCAAATCTCTGATTTTACCCCTCCTATTCTCATAATATCCCCTGATTACATGACCCATATAGCCTACACAGAGTATAAAACGCTTGAATTTGAAACCCGCGATATAATCAATGAGGACATCAAGAAAAGGACGCCTGTTTATATCTGCCATCACCTTGGGTTTGCCGTTTACCGCAGCCCTTAAGCGGGTCCCCAGTCCTCCGCAAAGAACAACAACATCTATATCTTCAGGATTAGAGACGGAAGTCATATTTTTTAATGCAGACCATCAGGCCTGTAAACAATAATCTGACTGCCTGAACTCTCAAAATCAAACGGCACCCTCAGAAATCTGCTAAGCTTAGCGCCTATGCGGGACTGGTCTTCGGGTTTTGCAAAAATAATCATGAACCCTCCTCCGCCAGCGCCCAGCAGTTTCCCTCCTATGGCTCCGCACCTCCGGGCATCCTCATAAATCTCATCAATCTGAGGGGTGGATATCTTATCTGTTAGGCTGCGTTTAAGGAGCCATGACTCATGCAGCAATTTGCCAAACTCAATAATATCTGTATTGTCGCTGCAGAGGATTGAAAGCGCCTCGTCAACCATCTCGTGCATGGCTGACAGTTCCCTCTTCTTTTTGTTTGTATTTTCAATCTGTTCCTTGGCAATCTCAGAGGCAATCCTTGAAAACCCTGTAAAATAAAACATTAGATGGTTCTTCAGGCGGTTTAATCTATCACCGCATAAAATCACAGGACTTACCTTAATAGTATTGTCCGGATTGAAACTTATTACATTAAATCCGCCAAAGGCCGCTGATACCTGGTCCTGCGAGCCGACATGTTCCTTAATGATATTCTGCTCTATATGGATTGCCTCCGTTGACAGGCGCATTTTTGACGGCATAACACCTTTCAATGCGTAGAGGGCATGCAATAGTCCTACAGTAAATGATGAACTGGACCCCAAACCTGTCCTTGCAGGGAGATCTCCATCATGATGCACCTCCACACCGTCCGAGACTCCCATAAACTGAAATATTGCCCTGACAGCAGGATGCTTAATTTCAGATATATCTTTAACATTCTCAATCAGAGAATAAACGATTCTGTGGTTGTGCTCAAAAAACGGAGGCAAATATCTGCATGAAACGTGGCAGTATTTATCAATGGTCGCTGCCAATACCGACCCCCCATTCTCTCTATACCATGACGGATAATCTGTTCCGCCGCCAAAGAATGATATTCTAAATGGTGTCCTGCTAATAATCATTTTTTCAGTTTCTCCGTTATTTTTTCACAGTTAACATCAAATAGCAAAAGCCAAATACCTATCACTTTGAATATAGCATAACAACTCTAAAACCATTACACATTGGCGTACTGGTTTTTTCTTATAATCTGATAACCTTTAATAAGCTCTGCTATCCCCTGCTGTATAGAAAACTCTGCCTTGAATCCAGCTGATTCAATCTTTTCATTGCTGACAATATAGTTCCTCTTATCAGGATCCTCGCCTACTTCGGCATCAACAAAATAAAAATTAGGAACCTGTTTTTTGATCTCTTCGCAGAGTTCCCATTTGCTGAGATTGGCATCGCTCAGTCCGACATTATACGGTTCATTCTTCATGCGCTCAAAATTGTTTAAACAGTGGATAAACACCTTGGCAACATCTCGAAGGTGAATATAATTCCTCTTAAAATGTGATTCGAAAAGCACAAGAAAGCGGTCCGTAACAGCACGGTAAGTAAAATCATTAACCAGAAGGTCAAGACGCATACGGGGAGCGATACCAAAAACCGTAGCAAGTCTAAGGGTAATGCAATTGCCTGTGTCCAACAATATTTTTTCCAAGTCCACTTTCAGCTTCCCATATAATGAAACAGGGCGCAAGGGGGTTCCCTCTGTACAGTACTTGCCTTTCTCGCCTATCCCGTACCCGCTGTTCGTCGTGGGGAAAATAATCCTCTGTTCTCTGCTCCGAAGCTCCAGTATCATTTTTACCGCATCAAAATTTACTGTCTGCGCGCCAATAACATCCCTTGAACAAAGAGGAGCTCCTGTCAGGCATGCGAGGGGGAAAATTGCATCTGCCTTTTTCATTTGCTCATGAATAATTCCCTTATCACGGGCATCTCCGCGGATAATTGTCAGATTCTTATAATGACAGCAATCTAACAACGAAGACTGATTATACCTTAAATTATCCACAACACTTACATCATGACCCAATCTTAACAGTTCAGGGACTAACACTGAACCGATGTAGCCTGCGCCTCCTGTAACCAATATTTTCATATGCTGCAAACTCCTTTCATTTATTTTCTTTACAGAGCATTTAATATCTCTCTGATATTTTTTGCAATGCCTTCATCATCTAAATTATTTAATCTATGTAAATACTCCCTTTTCCCAATATCAAAAACATAGGCGTCATCAAATCCCATCCTTACCAATCTAATATTTGAATTCCTGTCGTTCAATATTCCAGAGACAAGGCTGTCCAGCCCACCCTTCTTTACAAAAGCTTCCTCAATAGTCATAACACATTTATATCCCTTTACAGCCTCAAAAAACAGATCATCATTTAACGGTTTTAGTAAAAAGACATCAACGACTCCGATAGCGATACCTTCTTTAACAAGCATATCAGCCACACCCACGGCACTATGAGTCATATACCCAGTAGATACCAGACAAATCTCCTTGCCTTTTCTTATTTCATAGAAACCGTTCTCCAATTTTATATCATTAATATTTTCGTAAATTTGCGGCAGAGGCTTTCCGTCAAACCTAATATATTTGGGCTTTTTTGTTTTAATTGAATAATCTACAAACTTCTCAGCCAGAACCCAGTCGCTCGGCGAAAAAAGAGTTATATTAGGGAGTGTTCTGATTATTGAGATATCCTCAAGACAGTGGTGTGTCGGGCCTGACACGTCATAGCTTAAACCAGCCCCAACACCGATTAAATTTACATTTATCTCTTTCAGTTGAGCATGTAAAGACAGGTTTACCCTTATCTGCTCGTATGCCCTCATTGTCAGGAATGGCGCTATTGCATAAGCATATACCGTATATCCTTCAAGCGCCAGTCCTGTTGAAACATTGATGAGATTTTGTTCAGCAATACCTACATTTATAAATCTGTCTTCAAATTTTCTCTTCAGCCTATCAAGCACAGGTGAACCGAAATCTGCAGTTAAAAAAAAGATGCCGCTGTCTTCATGCATGCGATTATAAATCTGCTCTATGAAAGCATCCCTCATTGTCTTCTTTTCAATTATCATTTTAACTCTGCAATGACCGAATCAATATCTTCAGGCTTTATATTTCTTATATGGCTCAACGGGTCTGATTCAAGAGCCGGAATGCCCTTGCCTTTTACAGTATTTGCTATCAGCACCTTAGGCCTACCGCCATAATCCTGACCCATAGTAGAAATGGCGCTGTATAACTGACTCACATCATGACCGTCAACAGTCATTGTATCCCACCTAAATGCCCTGAACTTTTCGTCAAGAGGTTCAAGGTTTATGATATTCTTACAATAATCAAGCATACAGGCCTTGTTATTGTCTATTATGAGTGTCAGGTTATCTAATCTGTGTTCACTGGCAAACATAACCGCTTCCCATACAGAGCCTTCATATAGCTCTCCGTCTCCAACCAGCACAAATACCCTTTCCTTTCTTTTTCTTATCTTCAGAGCCAGCGCTATGCCGCATGCTACTCCCAATCCATGTCCTAAAGAGCCGTTTGTGGTTTCATATCCCGGAATAATACAATCAGGGATTCCTCCAAGAAATGTGCCTTCTTTACAGACCCTGCCTAATTCCTTTTTTCCAAAGTAACCCATGTCTGCAAGTATGGGATAAAACGAAATTGAACCGTGTCCTTTACTTATGATAAACCTGTCTCTCTTTTCACATCTCGTGTCAGACGGGTTATGGTTGATAATTTTTCCGTAATACAATACAACAAATATCTCCACGCAGGATAAAGAAGATGCTAATCTTGTTTCCTGAGCTATCCTGTGTATGTTCAGAGTCTCTTTCCTGACCCACAGGGCTTTATCTCTCAAATACTCAAAAAATTGTTCGGATTTTTCTGCTAACATATCATCCTGCTAATTATTCAGACGTCAGAATATCAGAATTTCCAAAAGATAAGTTCTTCAACTATTTGAATCAGACAGGCAAGGCCTGACTTGAAATGATTTATCCTCGTTGTAGGAAGGACATATCCCTTGTTATCTTCATCTATCCTTTTGGGTTCATCTGAAGGGATTTCAACTACCCTCAGTTTTGTTTTTGCTGCCCTTATGGACATCAGCGGCTCCCAACTTACATAACGGCCGATGTACTTTTCATAAAAGGGACTTCTTACTATATTCAATTTCAATTTGTCAGGGACATCACGTCTGTATGCCCTTAACATTACCATGGCATCCGTATAGCGATATCCGAATAAAGATATTATCAATGAAAATACAAAATTAGCCGCCCCCGTAATCAATGTGTCGTCATAACTTTTTGCCTCATCCTTGTATCTTGAGGCAATAACCATATCATAACCTTCTTTGATTTTCTCAGCGAGCATAGGAATGGTCTCTACGAGAGAGTTACCATCAGGACTGAAAGTGATAATTATATCTTCTTTAATACGATCATAACATTCAATATATGCCATCCTTATCCCACGCCTCTTCTGAACAATAACTTCATAGTTTTTTTCTTTTGCGAATTCCAATGTCCCGTCTGTTGAGCCTCCATCCAGTATAATTATCCTGTTATACCATTCAGGCTTAATTTTATGGGCTATCTCTTTTAATCCCCGTATTTCATTGAGTATGGGGATAACAATACATGTCTTCATCTGTTTTTCCCACTAACAGCCATAAATATGTTATTTAAGATATTCAGCCGTACCAATTCACGTGCGCATATTCTTGAAATCCCTTTTATGCCTTTATCCCTAATATTAAAGATGTCTCTAAGAGACGGTTCGCAGTTATGCGAATGATTATGCATTTCAAGCAATTCTTCCCATTTAAAATACATATCCCTGTTTTTGGTTATTGATAGAAGTCTATTCCTGTCGTTTAATATAGAATCATAAAGAAAGTATAAAAAAATGACCTCGTCAATGAGAATTAAATTATCCCTTTCTTTTATTTTCTTACTGAAATCCTTTGTTAAAGGATGTGGAAGGACAACTACATTTTCAGGAGAAATTTTATCTATATCAGTGACCTTCTCTCCTTTGAGTCCTCGCAGTTCCCTCAGGACGTTTAAATAGTCATCCTCATCTCCTATAAAATTACAGCGTCTGAAATCAAATTCCAGAAACCTCACTAAATCCTTTCCTATTTTTTCATAAGCATGTATACACCCGTCTGACAGCTGAAGGTTATTAACCTCACTATTCTTTATCCCGGAAAATATCCTGCCCACATGTTCATTATCTGATAAGATACCAAGCATTCTAAGCGCATCAATAAAGACTTTTACCCCCAGATGAGCATAACCTCCCCTGTGAACAGGGTCATAGTCGTGGAAGAGAATCCTGCCGCCAGTCCTTAGATAAGGGAACCATGAGACAAAATCCAGATAGACATTTTCTAAGGTGTGGCTTCCATCTATGAACAATAAATCAATCG
>CAZLRI010000049.1:0-11039 GCA_964561745.1 uncultured Pseudobdellovibrionaceae bacterium
GAGATATCTCTTTATTCTCCTTAACTACCAGATTATCTCTGACAACCTGACTCAATGCTTTATTTTCAACAGATACATCCAGCGAGTTAAAATCTTTTTTAACACAACTAAAAAGTATTAATTCATTAAGCACCTCTACTACAAGATCCTGCTCATCATTAACAATTTGTGCAATTTCATCTATTGTTAAATTTCGATGCGCAACTGACAAGACCTTAAGATAAAAGCCTGCTCTATTTGATAATGATCTTGTCCTTTCAAGGTAGCTCTGGGTTAAACTAGCCGGAGGTCTTGCAACTCCTTTTTTTGTGATAATATGATGGCAATATGCTTCAACAAGCTGAGGCACGCCTCCGGAAAATTCCATTATATCTTTTCTGTGCTTTTCAAAATCTTTAATACCAATTGTTTCAGCATATTTTTTTATATCATCAACTGACAGAACCGACATGTCAATTTTCTCTACAGATGTAGCATCCAACCATTTTCTAACAAATTGAGGGGCAGTGTCTTTTGGTCTTGAAGTAATAACCAAAAAAATCGGCAAACTATGTTTTTCTTCTTTGCTAACCAATAAACGTTTTTCAAACTCTCTGATAAAATCTGCAAATGGTTCATTGGATAACTGAAAATCATCTATAAATATTATCAAGCCCTTATCCTCATAAGCACTTATCAGATCGCTGATCCATTGAATCAGCTTATAAGCACGAGATGCGTCTGGTTTGGAAGGATCAAAATCAGTTAAATCAACACTGCCTATATCTTTAAATTGAGATATAAATTCATTAACAAGATTCTTTGAAGGATCACACAAAATCTCCTTGACCGGCAGTTCAGCCAACTCTGCTCTATACTTAATTTCCTGAATAATACGGCTCTTACCAATACCCTGTTGACCTGAAAATAAAATGCCAATTTTTTCAGAATTCTTTTCCTCTTTAAGTTTAGCAACAATATTACTAAGCCTTTTTATTATATCATCTCTACCAACCAGAACCCCTTCAAATGGAATCAAACCAGCTATCTTTGATAGAATTTTTTTATATCTTCCCTCAGTTCTATCATTGATAAATGCAATAATCTGTGAAGGCGTTGTAAACCTGTCTGATGGATAGATTGCGGTCATTCTACTAATAAGTTGTTTAACATATGCTGGAAGATCCGTAGCATAAGAAAATTCCGGTCTGTTCTGATGCCACTTAATAATATCTGCCAATGTATTATACTCTGTTGGATATTTTCTATGAAGAAGCTTATAAAAAACAATTCCAGCAGCATATATATCAACTCTGGAATCTATTTTATCCATCTTCAGAAGAACTTCTGGAGCTAAGTAATGTAAAGTACCAACAACATTATTTGATGCGACCAAATGCCTTGTTGCAAAACCAAAATCCACAAGCTTAATAACCGGATCATTTTTTACAATTGTTACTAATATATTGGCACATTTAATATCGCAATGGATCAAACCACTTTTGTGAACATACTCCAACACATTCAAAAACTGAACAAACAATTCTTCTTTAATTTCAAAACTTGCGTCTTCAGTAAAAGTTAAAATATCAGTTCCTTCAATATATTCTGTTGTAAAAAAATATTTTTTAAGTTCTGGGCAATATTCAAAATCATAAACACTGGCAATATTGGGATGCTTAAGTCTGCTTAAAATCTCAAACTCATTTTTTAAGATCTCAATATATCTTTCTTTAAATGTAGGATCGACCTCTCCACCCAAGATCTTTAACGCCAGCTTTCTTTTGCCATCCTCGACAAGATAAACAACGCTTGTTCCACCTTCGCCAAGTTGTTTAAGCACTTTGTAGGTCTTATTTTGAGATGAAATTTGTTTAGGTATTATTGCCTCATCCATAGTGGAGGCATATTACTGCATAAATCTGTCTTGCTCAAGCAAAGAATTGTATAAAATAGTCAGGGCAGGAAAAACACACAAAGATTACAAAGATCCTCTGGTTAATACCAGTTTTTTAAGAGCCATATTACCTGATGTTAAACTATAGAGATAATAAAATCTATAAACCCAAATCGTGCAGTTGAAAACTGAACGATTTGGGCAAACTCGCTAAATTGTGTCAGATCAAGGCGGAAAATAATTTTAGGAGGGAGGCGTATTTAGTGATACGTTGACCGACTAAAATTATTTTCCAACGCAGAGATGGTGCAATTTTGCGGGTTTGCCAAAAAATGCAACTGCATTTTTTGGGATAAACTGCTATTGTGTTAACACCAATCTGGCAATCGAGACACTCCCTGTTGTAAGATTATATAGGTTATAAAACCGACCGTCCGGACTTGTAAAATCCGCGGAACCATGCATTACAGGAACAACTTCGCTAATATCTACGTATTGCGCATCTGAAAAGGTTAAAACATCTTCTGATGAAAAAGCACCAACCCTAAAATAACCATTCCATCCTTTCAGATAAAAGAGGTTGATGTGATTTGCGTAGCTCACTCCAGGCGTGGAGACCGCTGTACAATCGCTGTCGACTAGATAATCGGTAACAGCTGAGCTGCTTGTAGGATCTTCACTGACATCCACACGACTCAACACTGCTTCTGAAGTATCTGGATTCAACCAAAAAATCTCCACATCACCATTGCGATCAAGAAACGCTTGTGTGGAGGTAACATCAGATGTACAATCACTGCTGGTAGTTACCTGAAAAGTATTACCCTGTGTCAACGTGCCGCTATCATTAATAAAGGCAGTCACAACAACGTTTGAAAGCCCCCCTGATTCAAATCGATCATCTTCATAAACAACGTCTACATTCGATCCATTGGCAAGAGCTCTGCTGTACGCACCTGATGCCGCTGTTCCTTGTGCAAATGAAGTCGTGGATAAGACACCAGTGCTGTTAAATGCAATTAAAACCTCGGAGCTATCTTCTCTATGTGCTCCATACATGACACCACTGCTTGAAATGGAAAAAGGAAATGCGTTTCGCTCTGCTGTATTAAGTGTTATCGGTATATCAAAGGCTGATCCAAAATTAGCGCCGCCATCAGTACTTACGATCGCTTGAGTTGAAATAGAACAGTCGTCGCCTTCGCAAGTTTTTTCTGTACCCATGAGAATCACGCCTATTGTCACAGAACCGTCTGGCATCTGCAACCCTTCGATGTTACAGGCATCGGAACTAATTGGTGATGCAGAGCTTCTTAATACCACCGGCGTAGTAAAAGTATTACCATCATCTTTACTGCTTACCAGAACAATCGAATCATTTTCCCCCTCATCATTAAGCATTACATAACAAGCATAGATAGTTGTCCCAACTCTGGTTCCATCAAGATATGCAACACCGGATGAAACATTGTTAGTTATTTCAGTAGAAAAATTATTATTAATAACATCTATACTTGTATCATAAAAAGCAGTGAGAGATGTTGTCCCAGATGCTTTGTAAATACTCTTCGATATGCTAGGCTGTACTGATTCAGAGGAGCTACTGCCTGCAACTAGCAAAGAAAGTGAGTTGTTGTTGACATCACGTATTTGTAGCCAATACCGCAGAAAGAATATACACATGGACAGGATTGGAACATGGATTTGAACACAGTTTTCAAGTCACCGCAGTTAACGCAGCTGGCGAAAGCGATTTTTCCGAAGGAGCTTATGCAAGATTACAAAACGGAGAAGTTGTTGGAATGCGCGCTATTTTATCTGGCCCACGTGAAATTACAGTGAACTGGACTCCCTACCCGGATGCCAATGAATATTATGTTAATTACGAATCTAGAAAAGAAGGTCATGCAACCAGATTGGACGGAGAATACATAAGCGGCACGCATTATGTTTTTGATAATCTGGAATGCTGGAGAGATTACACCATTGGAGTAAGCGCTAAAACTACCAGCCGCAGAACAATGGCAGAATCTGATAATATTACTATTCGCACAACATGCAATCCACCTGATCTTACTGTGAAAAGCTATTCAGATAAGCTTGTTGCATCATGGGCAGTAGACAGTGCATATGCATCAGATACAACTTATATGCTAGAATGGTATAAATCCGGCTCAAGTGATCATACATCTGTGTCCTTACCAATAAGAACATCTTCTTACACTATACCAGCCACTATACCAGCAGTTGAATTAAGATTTGGATCTAAATATTATTTTAAGATTCGCAGCATCAACGGAACCAGCCAAACTCCTTTTTCAGAAATAAAAGCAGGGACTTTGTTAAAACAAATTAAGCCTTCTTCTGCTCGAGGTTATGTTAATCCTGGTTATGGTATGGATATATATAGATCTGATCTGGTCTTAGGTGATCCTGAATTAGAGACTTATCTTCCATGCAGTGCGTCTATCTTTGTTCGCAATGCTGATGGGACGTGGCCTGTTTCTGAGAATCAACGAATCTGGGAATCAGATTTGCGACCTCTTGATATGTTTGGCATGTCTGTTTCGATTAGTTCTGATACTATTGTAGTTGGTGCGCCCGGCAAAGACAGGGATGGAGAAGTTTTTGGAATAGGAGAGCAAGACAATGACGGAGCTGTGTATATATTTAAAAGAAATACTGACGGTTCTTGTCCAAATAATGAAATATTACAGGTTCACTCACCTACTGATGCTGCAAATGAAATTTTTGGCAAAAAAGTAGCTATTGATGATAATACCATTGTTGTGGCAGCACCTTATCAAAACAACCCTCACTCGCATGATGGTTTGGTTTATGTAATAGAAAGAGAAAACTCTGTTGCTGATTGGCCAACCACTACAACCGCAACACTGAACCCTGATGTATCTCAAGAATCAGCTGAGTTTGGTTCTGCCTTAGCTATTGATGGAGATACAATAGTTGTTGGCAGTCCGCATTTTGCAGATTCAGATCATGGATTTTTTAGTTCTGGTCTAGCATATATTTTTGTTAAAACCTCTGATGGCTGGCATGTAACTCCAACTGTAACACTTCATCCCAGTGAATCCGGTCAACTATTCAAATTTGGCTATGCAGTGGCAATCAGCAATGATCTCATAGCAATTGGCTCACCAGGAGTTAAGAACACCACTTTCGGGATTTGTCCGTCCAGAGTAGAACTGCAAGTCGGTTCAGTATATCTCTTTAAGAGAAATGCTGATGGTTCTTGGCCTGAACATGAAACAGGTATCATACGACCAACAGATTGCGATAATGATCGAGGTTTTGGCTCATCACTGGCTATTGAGGGAAATTACCTGCTAATAGGAAACTATAAAACAAATTCTGGACGTGTTTATCTATATACCTTTCAAGATAATGAATGGAAAAAACAATTTCTTTTCCAAGATCCAACACCAAGCGCACCATACAATCTTTTTGGATATGTATTAGCAATCAGCGGTAGCACAGCTGCTATTAGCAATCTAAATGAAGGAGTATAGCTGTTTAATCTTTAGGAGCACCATTTGCTCCTGTTACTATATCAAGATGAAATTGGCAGGGATATGGGATTTTCTATTGCATGTTTGATTGTAAGTTGGTCATAAGGAGCTTGCCAGCAAGATCCTTATTTAAATCTAATTCTCACAAACTTTCGTTTACCAATCTTAATATCATAAACATCTTTGGTTGATATGGAAGCATAAATATCAGTTATCCGATTTGAATTCACAGAAACACCGCCCTGCTGAATCATGCGCTTGATCTCAGATTTACTTTTAACCACTTTTGTTTGGGCAATCACATCAACCAAAAGAAATTGTGTCTTGTCTGAAGCATCAACAACAAACTCCTCAACTACATCTGGCTGTTGTTTATTTACAATCACCTTATCAAAATGTTCCTTTGCACGATCAGCATCATCATTTGTGTAAAACCGCGCTACGATCTCTAAACCAAGCTTCTCTTTTGCTTTTTTGGGATGCAGTTTCTCATCAGCAACATGTTTTTTAATTTCAGCTATCTGCTCTATACTCAACCAACTGAGCAACTCGTAATAATTCCACATCATCTCATCTGAAATCGACATAATCTTTCCAAAGATCTCTTCAGGAGATTCTGATATCCCAATATAATTATCATAACTCTTGCTCATCTTTTTAATTCCATCAGTACCCACTAACAATGGCATTGTAAGTATCACTTGAGGATCAATCCCCACCTCTCTTTGAAGGTCTCTCCCAACCAGCAAATTGAATTTTTGATCTGTGCCACCTATTTCAATGTCAGCTTTAAGCTCCACAGAATCCTGCCCTTGCAGTAATGGATATAAAAACTCATGGATTCTAATGGATTCGCCTGATTTATATCTTTTTTCAAAGTCATCCCGTTCCAACATTCTTGCAACATTATATTTCGCAGCAAGCTTTATTATATCTATCCCTGACATAACCCCCAGCCATTGCGAATTGAACATGATTTTAGTCTTAGATTCATCAAGCACCTTAAATGCTTGTTCAGTATATGTAGCAGCATTCCATTTTATTTCATTTTCTGTTAAAGCTGGTCTTGTTGCAGATCTTCCTGATGGATCTCCTATACGAGCAGTATAATCTCCGATAATTAAACAAACCTCGTGCCCAAAATCTTGAAACTGGCGAAGCTTATTCATCACAACAGTATGACCAAGATGAATATCAGGAGATGTTGGATCCAAACCAAGTTTAATAATGAGTTTTTTTTTGTTTTTCAGCTTATCAACAAGCTCTTTTTCAGATATAAGCTCAACAACACCTCTTTTTATAATTTCCAGTTGTTTTCCAATATCCATTTTTACCTCTTAAATTACTTTTTTAAAAAATTATTGCTCTGTGAAATACAATCTAATTCTCTCTATAGTTTCTGCTTTTCCAGAACTGTCATTTATTTTCATAACAACCCCCTCAACTCTTACTCCATCTTTTGCAACTTTAAAACTTTTCTTTTCTCCGGTGAGAAATCTATTAATAGCAATGTCTTTATCAAGACCTATCACGGAATAATGGGGACCTGTCATTCCTAAATCAGAAATATATGCTGTACCCAGAGGCAGAATCTCTTCATCTGAAGTTTGCACATGAGTATGCGTCCCTAAAAAAGCAGCAATTCGTCCATCTAAATACCATCCCAGCGCTCTCTTTTCTGAAGTTGCTTCTGCATGAAAATCAACAATAATTATATCTGATTTTTCCTGCAAAAAAGGAAGAAAAGCATCCATATAATGAAATGGGTTGGTTACCGCAGGACCTTTGCTATCCATATATATTTGCCCCTGAAGAGAAACCACTGCCACTCTGCATCCTGCTACATTCGCAATTCCATATCCTTTACCCGGACGTTGCTCTTTGATATTAATAGGTCTTAAAATAGGATGAGTAGACAAATATGGAGTAAGCGTTTTATGTTCCCAGATATGATTGCCAGTGGTTAATACATCTATTGGAAGGGATAATAGTTCTTCAGCTATTTCCGGCGTAATACCTTTACCACCTGCTGAATTTTCACCATTTACAATTACATAATCGATTGAATATTTTTCAATAATTTCAGGCAAAAGTTTTGCCACAGCTCTTCGTCCCGGCTTTCCAAAAATATCACCTAAAGCAAGAATGTTCATATGATAGACCTGAAACTTGTGACTTGAGACCTGAGACATGAAACTTGAGACTAAAAATATAACGATTGCAAACCAAAGGCTCAAGTCTAATGTCTTGGGTCTTATTTTGCATACTCTGTTGCTCTTGTTTCCCTTACAACTGTAACTTTAATCTGACCGGGATATGTCATTTCCTGTTCAATTTTTTTCACAATATCTTTTGCCAATACAGTTGCTTCTGCATCACTAACCTGTTCATTTACAACCATCACACGAACTTCGCGCCCAGCCTGAATTGCATAGGCTTTTTCAATTCCTTTAAATGATGTTGAGATTCTTTCTAAATCTCCAATTCTCTTAACATATGTTTCAAGCACCTCACGCCTTGAACCAGGTCTTGAACCTGAAATCGCATCAGCCGCATGTATAATACAATCCAGCGTTGTCTCCTGACGTATATCTTCATGATGAGCGCCTATTGCATGAACAATTTCAGGATCTTCACGATATTTTTTCGCAAGCTCCATACCGATTAATGCATGTGAGCCTTCAACCTCATGTGATGTAGCTTTACCCAAATCATGAAGCAATCCAGCACGCCGCGCCTGTTTCTCATCCAAGCCTAATTCAGATGCTATCATACCTGCTATGTAAGCAACCTCAATTGAATGCTGCAAAACATTCTGTGCAAAACTGTATCTGTATTTCAATGATCCCAAAAGCTTAATAAGCTCAGGATGCACATTGTGAATATTCATATCCATGCATGTGCCTTCTCCTGTTTCCTTGATAGTTGCATCAATTTCTTTAGTTACTTTAGCCACCATCTCTTCAATTCTTGTAGGATGAATACGGCCATCAGCAATTAAATTCTGCAACGCAACTTTTGCAATCTCTCTGCGTATTGGATTAAAACCAGAAAGGACAACTGCTTCAGGGGTGTCATCTATGACAAAATCTATGCCGGTTGCTGCTTCAAGAGCACGGATATTCCTGCCTTCTCTTCCAATTATCCTTCCCTTCATTTCATCATTTGGAAGTGGAACAACTGATATTGATCTTTCAGCTGTATAATCTGATGCCATTCTTTCTATTGCCAAGCTTATTATGTACTGAGCTTTTTTCTTTCCTTCTTCTTTGGCCTGATCTTCAACTTGCTTAATTGTTTTAGCAGCTTCTTGTTTAGCCTCATCGCATAAAGATTCTTTGAGTTGCTGTTTTGCATCTTCAGAAGATATTCCTGAAATCTTCTCTAACTTCTTTCTTGCCTCAGAAACAAGCTCCATATGCCTTTTTTCAAGGTCTTCAGTATGCTTTTTGCGGTCATTAATACTCTGTTCCTGCTTATCAAGTTCCTCTTCTTTAGTCATTGCTGAGTTGATTCGCTTTTCAAGATTATCTTCCTTGACCTGCAAACGCCTTTCAGTGGCTTGTAATTCTTTTTGTTTACTCGAAGACTCGCTCTCAAATTCACTCTTAGCTCTAAGCTGCAAATCCTTTGCTTCTAGTTCAGCTTCCTTGCGAATTGTCTTTGCCTGCTTCTCAGCTTCTGAAAGAATGGAGTTTGATTTTACTTCTGCATCTTGTATTAATTTTTTATCAATCTTACGACGAATTAATAAGCCACCACCTAATCCAAAGCCCAGTGCAACTATCGCTATAATTATAATCTCTGGTGCCATCAGACACCTCCCTTTGTTAATTTTGATTTAAATAACTTAAATAGATTTTATTATCCTTTTTTCTGTGACTACCAGATCAACTCTCTTTTTTCTAAGAACAACCGGCAACTCAGATACAATCTGAAAATCATATGCTAAAGCGATTCTTGTTCCTCTAAAATCATCCAGAACCGTATTATACAATGTTTCATCTTCTCCAAGCCTTGCTCCATGAAGATCAAAAGCAATTCCCGGCACCAATAAAACATCCAGCTCATTTTCATCCCTTAACCTTCTTATTATTTCACCGGTTATCTTGATTCCACATTTTGTGGGAATAATATGTTCTAAGTTTATAATCCTATAAAAAGATAATTCATCCTTATCCTGACTCTTAGCTGGATAGTATAATTCTCTGCGATGCTTATCACTTTCAGTAAATAACATGTCGGTCATTACTTCATTACCATACGGGCAATATAGACCAATTTTTATTGATGTCCTAAATTCCTCCATCAGCAAAACCCTTTTTTGGATTGCCAAACTTGCTTCATTTATAAATTCGGTTTTTAATTCATGAAGGGTAGACATCATTCGGTTATAAATCTGAAGTTTAGACTCCATATTAGACCCCACTTAAACACATTTAAATGATATTTAATGCTTGGAACTTAACTAAAAAAGTACGGGGAAAATTGATAGGCTTTGATTAGATCAATTATACCAATATATTTCTACAACTTAGAATAACCCATAAATTACACAGAGATATTTTTTTCAGCATAATATTTTTTACAAACATTAAAGATCCTACTTTAGTAGGATTATAGCCTATTTTTCCCTTTGCGAACTTCTTACATAAGTAATTCAAGCATCAAAACTTTGTTCTCTTAATTTTTGTACAATATATAAAAAAAAAATTCAAGCAAGATAAATAGTTGAATGCAAAAAAAACCCCCCGCCTGAGCCGTGTGGTATTATCACTTTTTGAACCCGTCTTAAGACAGGTGGAAATCATTTTACCGCTTAAGGCTTCCTTATCCAATAAATCGAACAAGGTATGCTCACCACGATAAGTGACAATCTCCAATTTTTTAGTATCGGTTCAAAAAGATACTAAATACCCAATCACAAACCCTGCAGGGGAAACTTTACTTAAATATTGCCATTTAAACTTTGAAAAAATCTATTTCAAAGAACTTAAACCTGAGTATCAACTACTTCAATTATATCCTTTATTTTCTTCTCAACCTGATTCAACTTTTTCTCTCTATCATCTTGAAATCTAAAGTATTCATCAGCAATATTCATTGCTCCTAATAAAGCCACCTGAACAGATACAACAGATTTTGTCCCCTTTAATACTTCATTAACCTTTTTATCTACAAAGGCAGCAACCTTTGCGACATATTCTTCATCAGAATCACTTTTAATCATGAATTTCTGACCCGTCATAGTCACTTCAATTGCTTTCTTCAATTTATACCCCTTTGTTTTTGTTTACTTCTTTATTGATTATAGTTTTTTTTAAGACCACAATCAAGTAGAAGAAATAATAAAATAAATTACTTTTCAAAAACAACATGTTATAGCAATTGTCAAGAAAATAATTTAAGTTTTACTCGTCATTCAACTTGAAGAGATAAGAAAACTCTTTTCTTTAAAAAACCATAATATTTAGCAACATTTCCAAAAAATTGCCGATAATAAGAATAGATGGGTGGTAAGCGTTAGGCAATGTGCGTTGTGAATGCGCCCATCGCACATCTCTCATCGCTCAAGGATAATAATATGTTTATTGGCGGCGAAATACAATTTTATAGTCCAGCAAATGCATTTCCTC
>CAZLRI010000050.1:0-10967 GCA_964561745.1 uncultured Pseudobdellovibrionaceae bacterium
GTGCATGAGGGCAGCGACCAGTTAGAATCTATTACAGGGAAAAATACAATAATTGGGATAGTGGATACTGGTATTGATTATAATCACCCTGATTTTCTTGATAACAACTTTGGTAAGAGCCGTGTTATATATATATGGGATCAGAGTAATGATAATGGAGATGGTCCTGTTGAAATAGAAAACACATATGGCACAGAATGTAATAGTGATCTGATACAGGAAAGCAGGTGCAGTGTTGATGATGTAAATGGGCATGGAAGCCATGTTAGCGGAATAGCAGCTGGTGGAGATAGTCGATATAAAGGTGTTGCTCCTGATGCATCGATTATTTTTGTAAAATATAATTCTGAACTTGAGCTTTCAGAAGGTTATATAACACCTATTTTCAGCACCTCTATTTGTGAAGCAGCATACTATATATTTGAGAAAGCTGAAAGTCTTGGTATGCCGGCAATTGTTAACCTAAGTCTAGGAACCCATATTGGGGCGCATGATGGAACATCTTTGTTTGAGGAATGCTTGGATTCGCTTGTAATTGGTAAAACCGGTCGGGCAATAGTTGCAGCTGCGGGAAATGAGAACAGCGTTGATGAATATTTTACTGGTTTGCATGCTGGATATAATGTTGTTTCCAGTACAGCAACAAATTTTAAAATCAGAAGTTTAAGTGTAGGCAGGATTTTTTATATAGATATATGGGGAGATATAGGAAGTAATTTGAGTTTTGGATTAGCTGTAAATTATGATAAAACCTTACAGAATAATTTATTAGAGATTAGTGATTATGTTGGTCCTGGTAGGAAAAAGACAGGGCAGTTTTTGAATAAAGCCATATCTTACTATATAAATGCCGAAGAGACAGAGAACCCTCTTAATGGCAAGCCTCATGTGGGTATTACTATAGAGATTAAAGAAGGATTTGATCCAACTCCATTTAGTTTTGACCTATTGGTTAAAGGTCAGGGATATTTTGATACATGGTTGTATCCTGACAAACCCCCAAATATCATAAATTTTACCACATATAGCAAAGCCAGTTCTTCGTGGAGCTATATAATTGGAGATAGGGGAACTAATATTGCTATTCCTGCAACAGCAAAAAATGTAATAAGCGTGTCAGCATATACAACAAGAAACACGTGGGATTGTTGTTCTGTAGCTTTTGAATTAGGCGATATAATTGATTTTAGCAGCATTGGTCCATCAGCAGATCCTTCTTATACAGGTCAAAAACCAGAGATATCAGCTCCGGGAGCTATGATTGCATCAACAAAATCAAGGAGCGCAACTGTTGCAAATGGATTAGCAACAGAAGATCAAATGCATTATTATATGGCAGGCACAAGCATGTCTACGCCGTATGTTTCAGGTGCTATAGCCCTTATGTTTTCTGTGAATCCTGCGCTTACATATCAGGATGTTGAGAGATATTTAATTAACAATGCTTATGTTGATTCATTTGTCGGAAATACCCCAAATAATAAATGGGGGTATGGTAAGTTGGATGTTTTTCAGTCTGTGCTGGCTGCAACACAGGAAGTAACAAATAATCCGCTAAATTTTGTATCTAATGTAGATGAAGACAGTTCCACACCAAACCCTTCATCTGGAGGGTGTCAATTGCAACAAGGTTCAAAGCAATATTCTATGAACAGCTTTTTTCTTTTTATTGCAGCTCTATTTTTTATCCTGAGAGTAAAGTCTATATATCATAATAAAGGCTAAACTCATAAGGTACTGGGTGCAATCTTTGAGGCTGAATTTCATTTTCCCGTTTATAAGATAGCCACATTTCAATTACATCATTTGTAAAAACATCTCCGCGCAACAAAAATTCATGGTCTTTTTCAAGATGGTCAAGCGCTTCATCCAAAGACTTTGGTGCATGGGGAATATTTTGTTTTTCAATTGGAGTTAATTTGTAGATATTTTTATCAAGAGGTTCTCCAGGATCTGTTTTGTTTTGGATTCCATCTAAACCAGCCATTAGCATAGCTGCAAATGCCAGATATCCATTGCATGATGGGTCAGGTGTTCTAAACTCTATTCTCTTTGAGTTCGGGCTTGCAGAATACATAGGAATTCTTATAGCAGCAGATCTATTACGTGATGAATATGCAAGGTTGATTGGAGCTTCGTATCCGGGCACTAAACGCCGGTAAGAATTTGTTGCTGGATTGGTAAAAGCACAAAGCGAGTTTGCGTGTTTAAGCAGACCGCCTATAAAGTATTTTGCCATATCAGATAGCCCGCCATAACCTTCTCCTGCAAACAGAGGCTTGTTATTTTTCCATAGAGATATGTGTACATGCATGCCGCTTCCATTATCATCGCACAATGGTTTGGGCATGAATGTTACTGTTTTTCCGTGTCGCTTTGCGACATTTTTCACTACATATTTGAACCATAAGAGCTGGTCTCCTATGTGTGTTAAAGTGGAGTATCTCATGTCGATTTCAGCTTGACCTGCAGTTGCGACTTCATGATGCTGGCATTCAACATTTATGCCTACTTTTTGCATCTCCAACACCATTTCAGTTCTTAAATCCTGCTGAGAATCTGTTGGAGCAACAGGAAAATAACCTTCCTTATATCTTGGCTTGTAACCAAGGTTTGGACCTTCATCTCTACCACTATTCCAGCGACCTTCTGTTGAATCAATATGATAGAATCCTTCGTTAACCTTTTGGTCAAATCGGATATTATCAAAAATGAAAAATTCAGCTTCTGGTCCGAAGTTTGCTATATCAGCGATGTTAGTTGATTTAAGATAACTTTCAGCTTTTTGTGCGATATATCTTGGATCACGTGTATATTTTTCCTTGGTAATAGGATCCACAATATTTCCAATAATGCTAAGAGTGGGTGTTGCCATAAACGGATCCATTACAGCAGTGCTAGGGTCAGGGATTATTACCATATCAGATGTATGAATTGGCTGCCATCCTCTTATGGAAGAACCATCAAACCCAAATCCATCTTCAAAAGAGTCTTGTGTCAGCTCTGATAAAGGAACACTAAAGTGTTGCCATACACCCGGGAAATCAACGAACTTTAAGTCAACCATTTTTGCTTTGTTTTCTTCAGCAAAACCTAAAACTTTTTTTAATTCCATGTTGCCTCCTAGTGTTTGTTCAACAGAAGCTTGTTTTGGTTTTTAAACAAGATTCTGTTGATTACAAACACTTGTGCGCGCATATTTAAAACATACTATCGATGCCTAGTAATATGGTAAAATGTTGCCCGAATAACGTAGTTTTCAACTGTATTATTTGGGTTAAATTGATTATTTTTGGTAAATATTAAGTCGATAGTTTAAATAGCTGCTTCACCTGTTTCGCCTGTTCTGATTCTTACAGCATCATCCACAGGTATTATAAATATCTTTCCATCACCTATTTTGCCGGTTTGAGCTACTTTGGTAATTACCTCAACTGCTTCATGTACCTTATCTTCTGATATTACAATCTCTATTTTTATTTTAGGCAAAAAATCGACTATGTATTCAGCCCCTCTGTATATCTCAGTGTGACCTTTTTGCCTTCCAAACCCTTTTACCTCTGTGATTGTTATTCCCTGAATGCCGATATCTTGTAACGCTTCTCTTACATCATCTAGTTTAAAAGGCTTAATGATGGCTTCTATTTTTTTCATGTTTTTGAGATATGTTTTGGATAATTTTGTCGGGGCAAGAGGATTTGAACCTCCGACCTCTTGGTCCCGAACCAAGCGCTCTAAACCAGGCTGAGCTATGCCCCGTATAAAACCTATAATTTAGTATGGCTGGTAACATGACAAAAGAAACACTGCAAGAGGATTTAGAGAGTTACTTGTGCTTTTTTCTAAGAGGTGTTATATAAACTAAGATTAATAATACTATGAAAAATACTATGAAGAAAAAAAGAATAATAAAGCCTAGTCCTATAGAGATAATTGAATCAAAATGGCCGGGGAAAAAGCCAAAGGAAATTTTGGAGGCTTTTAAGGAGTTGAGGTCTATTTTGAATAAACAGATAGTATCTGGTGAAGCAATGCAAAATATCCCTGTGAAAAAGGTGAGAAAGACAAGTCAAAAGAAGACCCTTCCTGAAACATATTTTAGTGGAGAACCATTTAGTATGTTGGACATGCTCCGGCAGACCTGTTCTTCCATGGATCTGCTTTTTTTAAGTAAACGCATTACTTATCATGTGTCAGCAGCCTCAGATATGTCATCTGTTTTTGCTGATCCTGAAAAAATTCAATCAGTGGTTACAGAGCTTCTAAGGCGCATTGTAAAGAGAATGCCTCATGGAAGCATGGTAAATATATCGTTAAATGAGGTTTCAATGCGGAATGGGAGAGGTATTGAAATTTCTTTAAGCGGTGTTGATGAAAGCGAATCAGGAAAAAATTTAACAACTTTTTTGCAGGAGCTTTTTGGAGAAGGAATAGGCGGTTCTTCCTCATCGCTGTTTGCTTGCAGGGAATCTATTATTAGTCAGGGAGGGCAACTGTCTGTTGATCTTCCAAAGCCACAGCAGCCGGTGTTTAAGGTTGTGTTGCCAACAGTGGGGACTTCGAGCCTTGCTATTTCTGAACAAAGAACTTTTAAGTATGATATCTCAATTACAAATATTGCTAATTTAAGAAAAAGATTTGGAATAAAAAAGAGCTGTGTTTTTGTATCTCAGATTGAAAATTATGTCAGGGCTTTGGTGAGGCATCCAATTGATATAGTGATGTCGGTTCCTGCCCGAGGAGTTATCACCGCAATATATGATACTTCAGAGGGGACAGCTAACTCTGTTGCCAGCAGGATTTCAAAAAGATTGGGTACAGAAGAGTTTAGGATCGGTAAAAAAATAGTGGATGTAAAGTTTAAGTATCATTTAACCTCTTTGCCACATGCAGTGCTTGGTAAAGGGAAATAAACCCTATTTCATAAAATCCTTAACCATCATAAATTTATGAATATCGCAAATTTGTTGCCAAATATATTTGCTGTGAACAAGTGGGTTATTTTGGTGCTTGCTTGTTTATATTTTGTTCCTGCAATTAAGCTCTTAACATTTTATATCAGGTCTGGGCGTCCTCTGGTTGTAAAAATAAATAAAACCTTTGGAATATATGAACATGTTGTTGCATGGTTTAGGGATAGCTTTGGAATCCTTTACTTGCTTGGATTTGCCACGTGGCACATCTATATTTTTTTTATATTTTCCGAACAAATAAATTTACTTTTGGGTTTGCTGGCAATTTCTTTAATTGGTCTTTCTGTTGTTAACTATATTCGGAAGTTTAATGATCGTAAGATTTTTCTTGGTTTTATTGTAAAACATCCTGACATATGCCCAAAGGAGTTTTTTACCCATCTTTTGTGCATTTCAGGTATTATCAGGCATAAACTTCCTAATACACCTAATAAGACTGTAAACCTTGCTCATATTGATTTTCGGAAGCCGACTAAAACAAAAAATAATCTTTATATCCTGATTGTTGGAATATGGAGCACCATATGGCTGAAGAAATTATCTTTAGTGGCGCTTAAACAAAAAGGGAAAGAATTTTTTATGGACCTTGTTACTGCGTTGTCGGTTGTTTGGGGAACAAGGGTGGTAGAGCTGATTCAAGCAGAGGTTGTGATAGAGGGGCGAGATCGTCTTGATAAAATTGAAGGCAGGGTAGTGTATTTTTTTAATCATTTGAGCTTTCTTGATTTTACATTAGCTCCGCTTATTACAGTTGGCTGTGCTATGACTGCAAAAAAAATAAAGTTGACTGTTCCGAGATTCATGCTTGCCAAGGATCATTTTTTAGACAATCCGATTTTTAAAAGTTTTTTAGGTATAGGTTTGATTGCTAAACAATGCGGGATGATTTTTGTTGATAGAAAGGGCGGGGCAAAAAAAGCAGTCGATGATGCTGTTAGTAAAATAATATCTGAACACGCTGATATTCTTATCTTTCCGCAAGGGACAAGGGCGTATGGCAGAGAAAACGCCAAAGGTGAAAGAATTGACGGCGGGTACTATACAGTTGGGTCTTTGGATCGCCTAAAAAAGGATGCTGCGCATCTTAAAAAAGGTGCTGCCCATATTGCTGTGAAGGCAGCGAGTTTATTAGATGATGCAAAAAATGAGATGATAAACCTCGTGCCAGTTGGGATTGTTGGTACAGGCGTGATTATTCCAAGAGGCAGTATTTCAATAAGTAAAAATAAAACTATCAGGCTTAAGATAGGTGAACCAATCGTTGTTCATAAGCAGGATGTTGCGAATATGGCTGGCGAAAAGCAATATTTGTCTATTGTAGCAGATATACATAAAAAGATTGATGATGGATTAAAGACCTCTTTGGCTATTCATGCAAATCTTGAGCGAAGGTTTTTTGAAGATATACATAAGTTTGTGGAACCAATGGTGCAGGAGGATATCTCTGTAGCAATGAAACAATGGAGAGGCGACGATTTTCTAGTACATGCTATCTTAGATTATATTTATACATGCAAGTCACAACAGTGGTGGTTTTTGTCAAATCGCTTAATTTATATGATAAGAGAGGATGTGCCCAGATCACAATTGCTGGAATTCAAACAAGAGATCGCTGAGATGATTTAAGGGGACGTTACCCCCCTCGTTAATATGTTGAAATCACTAAAGAAAAAAAGGCGTTTTTAAATTTTTATAATGATAGCAAACAAATCAAAAATTTAAAAATGCTTTTTATAGCTCAATGATATTAGATAGTTAATGAGGGGGGTAACGTCCCCTCAGCCCTTCAATAGATTTTTTATAATCTTTGGTATTAAATATTGCAGAGCCGGCAACTAAAATTTCAGCGCCGGCATTTTTTACTTTGGCAACGTTTTCTGCTTTAATACCGCCATCAACTTCGATCTTTGTTTTGAGATTCTTCTGGTCGATAAAGTTCTTTAGTTTGCTGATCTTTTCAGTGCATGATTCTATATAACTTTGCCCTCCAAACCCCGGGTTAACTGTCATTATCAATATAAAATCAGCAAGGTCAGCAAACGGAAATATTTTTTCAATAGAAGTTGGAGGATTAATTACAGCACCTGCTTTGCATCCAAGTTTTTTGATCATAGGTAGAATTTTTAAGAGATCACAGGTTTCTACATGGACTGAGATCCAGTCTGCACCTGCTTTTGCAAACGACTCAATATATTTTTCTGGATTCTCAATCATTAGATGGCAGTCTAAGGGCAGCTTTGTTAAGGGTCGGATTGATTTAACCACAAGCGGGCCAATAGTGATATTTGGTACAAAATGTCCGTCCATAACATCGATGTGGATAATATCAGCGCCAGCTTTCTCTACAGCAATTATTTCATCTCCAAGTTTTGAAAAATCTACTGACAGAATTGATGGTGCTATTTGTATGCTCATAATGATTTTCCTTTATGAAAATATTTCGCCGTGATTTATCTTATATCCGTGCAAGAAACTTTTAATATCCATTCTGCTTTTACCTTCGATCTGGATTTCAAGAGGGTAGATCAATCCTTTGCCTGTGACTATTGCCAGATTGTTATTAGAGATAATAGCAGTTCCTTCTCTTTCTTTATGATCATCTTCTGTAAATTTAGCCTTAAAGATTTTCAAGAGTTTGCCGTGTATATGCGTGTAAGCAACCGGCCATGGCAGCAAGCCGCGTATTAAATTATGAATCTGTTTTGCAGAGCTTGCCCAGTTTATCAAGCCATCTGTTTTTTTTAAGATCGGAGCAAGTGTTGCAACTGAATGATTTTGGGGCGTTTTGTTTGCCAGATATTTTTCTATGTTGTTTATCGTGTCAATAAGAACACTGGCTCCAATTGTTGCCAGACGATCATAAAGCTCTATGGCTGTTTCATCAGGGCTAATAAGCATTTCCTGTTTTTGTAAAATATCACCTGCATCCATTTTTTCATTCATCATCATTATTGAAACACCGGTTTTTTCCTCTCCGTTTACTATTGCCCAGTTAATTGGCGCTGCTCCTCTATATTTAGGCAGCAAAGATGCGTGCAGGTTGATGCATCCATAGCGCGGAATTTCAAGAATCTGTGGCGGTAATATTTTACCGTAAGCTACAACCATAATAAGATCAGGTTTGAGCTTTGCGATAAGTTCATGTGTATCTTTTTCTTTTAAAGTTTTTGGTTGAATAATATCTAGTTTGTGAAGGCGTGTAAATTCTGCAATAGGGCATGCCTTGATCTTTTGTCCTCTTCCAAAAGGTTTGTCCGGCTGGCAAATAATTAATTCAGGAACGAGTTTATTATTTAACAGGGCACTGAGTGAGGTAACTGCAAAAGCCGGACTGCCCATAAATATGATTTTCATTTTTGTTTTTCTCGTTTTTTTTCTTTCAGGAGCTTTCTTAGATATAAATCTCGTTTAAGGCGACTTACATTATCTATTATCAGTTTTCCGTCTAAATGATCCAGTTCCTGTTGTATGGCTACAGCTAACAATCCTTCTGCTTTTAATATCTCTTCCTTGCCTTTGCGGTTCAGATATTGGACTGTGATTCTTCTGTGACGTTTCATTGTAAACCAGAAATTAGGCACTGATAAGCATCCTTCTTCCCATTCAATGTCACCATCATAATCAATGATTTGAGGATTAATAAGTTCGAATTTTCCAATATGAGTATAATCAGGTGATTCATCACCTCTTGGCTTTTCAATGTCAACAATAGCTACTTGAAGACTGACGCCGATTTGCGGGGCTGCAATGCCAGCTCCATTGTTTGCCTGCATAGTCTCATACATATCATCCAAAAGCTCCAATATGGAATCATCTATTTTTTCAACACGCTTCGCAACCTTATGAAGGATCGGATTTGGATATTCAAGAATCTCTATAATCATAATTATTGCCCTAACATATAGTGATAGAAAATGTCATTCCGTACTTGATACGGAATCCAGTCTTTATTTCGCTGGATCCCGTGTCAAGCACGGGATGACGGAGGAGACAAAAACCATATTTTCCACCACTCCCTAACATATAGTTTTTTTTGAGGCAAGATTCTATTTACATCATGTTTATTGGGTCAACATCTATTGTTATTCTGCATCCGGCTGAGGGGGAGGAATTGATTATATGATTAACCCTTAATAATATTTTTGATAATATTTTTGGGTTAGGGGCTTTTATTAGCAGTTGCCATCGGTATTTGCCTCTTATTTTATGCAAAGGGCATGGTGCTGGACCAAGAAGATGAACATCATCAGATATATTAAGGCTATTGCATATTGTTTTTAACATTGAGAGCCATTTTTTTGCGGTTTTAGATGTTGTTTCATCTGTGTTGCTTTGAAATCTGATATTGGCCATTCTTGTGAATGGAGGATAGTTTAGTGCTTTTCTATTCTGTTTTTCAGTGTCAACAAAACCCTTGAAATCATGATCTCTAGTAAAGATGATGCTGGGGTGTTCAGGTTGAAATGTCTGTATTATTACTTTGCCGGGTTTGTCGCCTCTGCCAGATCTGCCGGAAACCTGTGTTAATAGCTGAAAAGTTCTTTCATAAGAACGAAAGTCCGGCAAATGAAGCGAAGTGTCTGCATTGATAACGCCAACAAGGGTTACGTTTGGGAAATCATGACCTTTTGCTATAATTTGAGTGCCAACAAGAATATCTATCTTCTGCTGCTGCATACTTGAAAGAAAAGTCTTTCGTAGAGAAGCTTTTGTAGATGTGTCTTTATCAAGACGCGCTATTTTGGAATCAGGAAACATTTTTGCTAATTCTTCTTCAAGCTGTTCAGTGCCTTGCCCCATTGGTTTGAGATTTGCTCCATTGCATTTAACGCACAGGTCTGGAACAGGAATAGCAAATTCACAATAATGACAGATCATGCGTTTTGGCAGCATGTGATGGGTGAGTGCAATGTTGCAATTAGGGCATTCAAAAACATGTCCGCAATCTCTGCATAATATAAAATTGGCAAACCCTCTTCTGTTAAGAAAAAGAAGTGCCTGTTCTTTTTTCGATAAAATTTCTTCAATGGCTTTGAAAAGAGGCGGTGATATTATTTCGCTTTGTTTCTCCTTCGTGAAAGTGTTTCTTTGTGTTCGCATATCAACTATTTCAATATCAGGTAAAAGCGCTCCTGTGGCTCTGGTTGCCAGATAGTGATAATTATATTTTCCAGATTCATAATTTATGAACGATTCAACACAAGGGGTTGCTGAAGCAAGCACTATTGTTGCATTGTGAATATTTGCTCGAACAATCGCGCTATC
Source organism: uncultured Pseudobdellovibrionaceae bacterium (assembly GCA_964561745.1). Taxonomy (GTDB): domain Bacteria; phylum UBA10199; class UBA10199; order 2-02-FULL-44-16; family DYJF01; genus CAZLRI01. The sequence continues at coordinate 10,239 of CAZLRI010000050.1, forward strand.
ATGCCCATTATAGAGAAACCCTTCGTCCTGTTTATAAGAAGCATCATGCTCTTCATCCACTATTATTAATTTCAGGTCTTTAAATGGCGCAAACAGTGCTGATCTGGTGCCAACAACTACAAACACCTTTCCATCCCTGATCTTCTCCCATTCATGAAATCTTTGTGCATCAGTTAACCCTGAATGATAGATGGCAACTTTTTCGCCAAAACGTGACTGAAATTGTTGGACCAGCTGTGGTGTGAGAGAGATTTCAGGCACAAGCAGAATGCCGTGTGCATTCATCTTCTCAACTTCTTCAAATGCCTGTAAATACACTTCGGTTTTTCCGCTGCCTGTTACACCATGGAGCAGGATTGGTTTCTTATCCTTGCTGCTCAAGCTATTTATAATAGAATTTAATGCTGCTGCTTGCTCTGAATTTAAAGTTAATTGCGCAGAGTTTATTTTAGAAAAGTTTTTTTCCGCAGGTTCAGATATCTTCCTTCTTTTAACCGGTTTTATCTGAATAAGCTTAGAAGGGATTGAAGCCTTGCACACCTCTCCTATTGGAGCGCAATAATATTTGCTCATCCATTTTAACAAATCAAGCATCTGTGTGGAAAAGATTGGATCATTATCAAGGATATCTTTAATCTCTTTAATATTTTCACAAACAAGATCTTTTGGCAGGGTTTGGGTGATTTCCATTACAAAGCCGACAGATGTATGTTTTCTAAAAGGTACACT
>CAZLRI010000051.1:0-10944 GCA_964561745.1 uncultured Pseudobdellovibrionaceae bacterium
AACGTATCACTAAATACGCCTCCCTCCTAAAATTATTTTCCGCCTTGATCTGACATAATTTTGCTGGTTTGCCCAAATCGTTCAATTTTCAACTGCACGATTTGGGTTTAATATTTAAATATTAACATTTGGATTTATAAATGGGGAGTGGTGGAAAATGAACTTGTTTGCGTTGTTTGGGGTCTGTTCACCTTGATTTTCGTAAGAAAATCAATGATGACTGATTCCGATTTTAAGCAAAAAATTCATTTTCCACCACTCCCAAATGAGGTATTTGCTTTATGCCACGCAAACCATGCTCAGGTACAAAACAAAAAAGCTACCAAAACCGGCGGCTATTTTATTTTGTGGAGCCTGCGGGAATCGCACCCGCAACTTGAGAATGCCATTCTCACGTGATCCTACTTCACCAAGGCCCCAATACAACAATATCTTATATAAAAAACTATTCTGCGCGAGATAGCAGGGTTTTTTATAAATATCAATGGAAAATTCGCTTAAAACCTGACTATATTTACGCCAGTTATGCTGGGATCAGAAGCTATGGTTTGAAGCGTAGTTTTATCAATATCTCCGTCGATTCCGATTATAGTAAGTGCTTTATTCCCTTTAGAATGCCTTACATTTTGCATTTCAGCTATATTAATAGATGCAGCACCTAATATAGTGCATATTTTCCCTATAACTCCGGGTTTGTCTTCATTATGGATAAACAATATTGTTCCTTCAGGGTCTATATCTACTCTGTAATCCCAGCATTTTGAAATTTTTAAGAGATTTCCGCCCAGAATGTGCCCCCATACTTCTATAACTTCGTTATCAGATGTGAGCCTAATTCCAATTGAATTTTCAACTTCTGTTTTCTCTTTCAAAATTTCATTTGAGATTGATATACCTCTTTCAAGAGCGCTGCTCTCGGCATTCACGATCGTTATTGGATTGCTGGAAACCGAATTTAAGGATCCTTTGATAACAGAAAGCATTAACAGTCGTGGCATATCTTGTGTAGAGAGAAACGATATTTTGGAAAAACCACCTGTGCTTAGTTGAGCTGCCAGTGTCCCCATTTTTTCTGCTAATCGTATGTGTGGCTTGAATTTTTTAAATGTATTTTGGTCGCAGCCAGCAAGATTGATTGCATTTAACCCAATGCCATCAGAGAAATATTGTGACACGACAAGAGCTGCTTCAACTGCAACAGCTTCTTCTGCTTCTTTTGTTGATGCACCAAGATGAGGAGTCAGTATGCAATTTTCTAATCCTTCAAATAGATTGATTTTCAGCGGTTCTTCGGTAAACACATCAAGTGCTGCTCCTGCAATTTTTTTATTTCTTAAGGCATCGGCAAGGTCCTGTTCATTGATGATTCCTCCTCTGGCACAATTAATTATCTTTGAGGTTGGCTTCATCAGGTCTAGCTCTTTTTTTGTAATAAGATTTGTTGTCTCAGGTGTTAAAGGTGTGTGAACAGTGATATAATCGGCATTGCAGCAGATATCATTTACTGAAGAGGGAACAGTTTTCAGAGATTCAAATTGTTCTTTTGAAAGATACGGGTCAAATCCAAGAACCTTCATGTCAAAGTTCCCTGCAATTTTTGCTACTTCTCTTCCTATTCTTCCCAAGCCTATAATGCCTATGGTTTTGCGGGATATTTCTGTGCCTTTGAATTTTTTCTTCTCCCATTTTCCATCAGCCATTGCGTGTGAAGCCTGAGGTATGTTTCTTGCCAGAGACATTAGCATGGCAAATGTTAGCTCTGAGGTGGAGATCGTATTTCCCTGAGGTGCATTTACAACTAATATCCCTCGCTCTGTCGCTGCCTTTATATCTATATTGTCGGTTCCAACGCCCGCACGTGCAATTATTTTTAACTTAACCCCTTTTTCTATGACATCAGAAGAAACTTTGGAAGCGCTTCTTACAATCAGGGCGTCAAACTGACCAATTATGTTTAGAAGCTCATCGTGGCTAAGTGAAGGGTGAAAAACTACCTCAAGATCTTTATTTTTTTGAAGCTCAGATAATCCCGTATTAGAAAAACCATCAGTGCATAAAACTTTATATTTCATTGTTCCTCCTAGTGTTTGTTCAATGCAAGATTGTTCGGGTTTTTCGAACAAGATTCCATTGATCGAGCAGTTGTGCGCGCCTATTATGTCATCCCGTGCGTTGACACGGGATCTAGCCCTTATTTCACTGGATCCCGCATCTCCGCCGAAGGACGGATCAGCCTCTGGCCGAAAGTGCAGGATAACAAAGCCTTAATATAAATTCCATTGATCAAGCAGTTGTGCGCGCCTATTATGTCATCCCGTGCGTTGACACGGGATCTAGCCCTTATTTCACTGGATCCCGCATCTCCGCCGAAGGACGGATCAGCCTCTGGCCGAAAGTGCAGGATAACAAAGCCTTAATATAAATTCCATTGATCGAGCAGTTGTGCGCGCCTATTTTAAAAATCTAATCGACGTCTAAACTCCTTCATAAAAGACACTAATACGTTTACATCATCTATAGTTACTGCATTGTAGAGTGAAGCACGGATTCCACCGATTTTTCGATGCCCTTTAATCCCTGTAATATTTCTCTCTTTTGCTTCCTGAATGAATTTTTGTGTCAGGTCATCATTGGGAAGTGTGAAAGTAATATTCATATTTGATCGTGATTCTTTTTGCGCATTTGGCTTGTAAAAACAAGACGCATCAATTTCATTATATAATGTTTGAGCCTTTTCTATATTTATTTTTTCCAGTTCTTTTAGTCCGCCGTTTTTCTTAATCCATTGCAAAACCAAAAACATTGTATAGATGGCAAATACCGGAGGTGTGTTATACAATGAATTATTTTCAGCATGAGTAGAGTACTTAAGTATATTTGGAAGATTTCTATAAGACTTTGCAATTAAGTCTTTGCGTATTATCACTAATGTTGCTCCGGCTGGACCAATATTTTTTTGAGCACCAGCATATATTAAACCAAATTTTGACACATCAACAGGTCTTGATAATATATCTGAAGACATATCTGCAATTAATGGGATGTCGTGTGTGTCAGGGATTTCATGAAATTCTGTGCCATAAATCGTGTTGTTTGTGGTGATATGTACATAGCTTGCGTTAGGGGTGGGTTGTATCTGATATGATTTTGGCACATTTGAAAAATTTGAGTATTCTGATGTAAATATGATCTTTGCATCACCAATTATTTTTGCTTCTGAATATGCGCGTTTGGACCAGTGTCCTGTAATAACATAATCAGCTGATTTATCCATAAGGTTTAATGGGATCATGGCAAACTGGTGTGAGGCTCCTCCTTGAAGAAAAAGAATTTCATAGTTATCTGGAATGTTCATTAATTCAATAAACAGGGCTTTGGAATGTGCAATGATTTCATCAAACTCTTTTGACCTGTGGCTTATTTCCAGTACAGATAATCCATTAAAATTAAAAAAATTATCTTGGATCTGTTTTAATACTTCGTAGGGTAAAGTTGCCGGTCCTGCGTTAAAACAATACGGTCGAATTGTTGACATCTTCTTATCTCCCAATTAGTTAAGGCTCCTAACTACCTAAGGAGTAATGTAATGTCAAAAATAATCCCGTTTAAGGCGTTGATTCCCAAAAAAGAATATGTGGGTAAGATTATTTGTCCTCCGTATGATGTGATCGATAGTAAAGATGCAAGGGCTTATGCAAAGGATAACCCTTATTCTTTTCTTCATGTAACAAGACCTGAAATAGATCTTGAAGAAGGAGTGAATCCATATAGTGATCTTGTTTATGAAACAGCAAATAGAAACCTGCATAGTTTTCTTGAAACCAGAATCTTTCAGCAGGACAATGAATCATTATATATATATGAACTTATAATGGGCAGATGGAAACAGACAGGCATTGTTGCCGGAGTGTCGGTAGATGAATATGAAAAAGGTTTAATACGAAAACACGAAAAAACAAGGGAAGAGAAGGTTGTAGACAGGACAAACCATTCAATGAGGATTAATGCTCATGCAGAACCGGTGATCATGGTTCATAGAGAGTCAGAAATTATTGAAAATCTAGTTTCAAAGGAAAAAGACAAAGAGCCTCTCTTTGATGTTGTGGATAAGGGAGGAGTGCGCCATATTTTATGGCGGGCAGAAAGAGCCGATGATATCATTGATATTTTTTCAGGGTTTGATGCTTTGTATATAGCAGACGGGCATCACAGAAGTGAAGCTGCTTTAAGGACACGGAATTTCATTAAAGAAAGGGAACGTAATCATTTGTGCAATTTTTTCCCTGCGGTTATTTTTCCATCCAATCATGTAAGGATCTTTGAGTATAACTGGGATGGTCCTGCTAATGAGCGTCCCTTGGCTAAAATGAAGCTGGATGATATTATGCAACTTGCTGATAACGGCGGTATTATGCCTCCTAAATCAACATGGTTTGCTCCAAAACTCACTAGCGGACTTTTTGTGTATAGGTTTTAGCCGAATAATAAATTTCCTTATGTTAAGTGTTCTAAACCTTAAGTTTCTTTAATATCAATTTTTCAATTTCATCTGATATTTCCCGCGCTTTTTTTACAAGCTTATCAGCGTCATCTTTTATTTTATTGGTCCATTTGGAATCGCTGATACCCGGTAAATTAATTAAAACATTATAATATGCTCCTAATGCTCCTCCAAAGCCCATAAGACCTGCAACTCCTGCATCTGAAGCTGAGTTAGCATTTCCTTTTTCAAGTGCTGTCAAAGCTATTTCCAAAGCAGCAACTGATTTTTCAAGCACTTTAAAAGGAATTGTTGTTGCTTGTTTTGTTGCATTTTCAATTGCCAGAGCGCGATTTTTTTTCTCTTCATCAGTATTTTTGGGCAGGCTAAAACAATCCATTACTTTATTAAATGCAGCTGTATCAAGGTCAATGGCATCCAGAAGATCACTCATATTTGTTTCTGCTTTTATTCCTATATCCTCCATTTCACCTTTGTTTTCTTCATATCCTTTTTTGTTAAAGGTGAGAGCTGCAACCATTGCTGACAATCCTGAAGATAAGCTGCCAGCCAGAGCAGCCACAGATCCGCCTCCTGGAGCAGGGGAGTTGGATGAAAGCTCGTTTAGAAAATCTTTTATGTTCATTGAAACAAGAGGTGTTGGATTTTTAAAATTTTCCTCAATGATTTTTTTAGATGGATCAAATGGAGAGACATCATTGAGCCCAAGTGATCTTATGGCAGTGTAAATTAAAGTGTCAGTATTAACTCCGCGAGTGTTGTTGCTCTTTTTGAGATAGTGATGACCAGCATCTATCATTGCTTGCTTTGGAACAAGACCAACTATTTCGCTTCCGGTAACACGAACGCCGTATTTTTCTGCTTCTTGGCAACATGCATCAAACACTTCATGCATTGGTGTTATGGTAAAGTCAGTTAGATTAATGGTTATCTGTGCGCATTTATATTCTGGAATTAACCAACCAGTTGCTTTGCAATGAGTGAAAAGACCGGGCTCATACAAAGTATTGCCCTGTTTATCTGTCATCTTGTTCCCGTCCTGATCCCGCTTGATAGTTCCTTTTTCGCGTATTGCAAAAGCAATCTGTTTGGCGGTTTTAACATCATTTGTGTTCAGGTTTACGTTGTATGCGATTAAAAACGGGCGTGCGCTTATTGCAGTAGCTCCTGATTTTGCATTGAATTTTGTTGGTCCAAAATTAGGTTTCCATTCTGCTTTTTTAAGTTTTTCAGAAAGTGCCTCATATTCGCCTGAGCGAACATCAGCTAGATTTTTTCTTTTCAAAGTTGTTGCCGCGTTTTCATATAAGTATATTGGAATGCCAAGTTCATCGCCAACCTGTTTGCCGAGCTTTTTAGCCAGCTCAACACATTCCTCCATTGTAACATCTGATATAGGAATAAAAGGGCATACATCAGTTGCTCCCATTCTTGGATGAGCGCCTTTGTGTTTTCGCATATCAATTAATTCAGAAGCTTTTTTTATAGCCAGAAAAGCAGCTTCAACAACTTCTTCAGGGGCGCCTGCAAAAGTAAAGACAGTGCGGTTTGTAGCTGAGCCGGAGTCAATGTCTAACAGCTTAACATTGCTCACCTTTTTTATCTCTGCTGCAATTGCATCTAAAATATTGTGATCTCTGCCTTCGCTGAAATTTGGAACACATTCTACAAGTTTCATTGTGACCTCCTGTTTTGATGATATTTGCTTAAGTATTAAAGATTTGCATGAAAATCAATTTGATTTTTGCGGTTTACTTTTAGGCTGTTTTTGTTTATATAATCGTCCGGCAGTTTAGATCAGACCCGCTTTTGGGAGGATAAATATGACAAAGGTCCTTGGAATGGGCAATGCTTTAGTTGATGTTATGACTCAGCTTGACAGTGAGAGTTTATTGCAAAAATTCTCATTGCCAAAGGGCAGCATGCAGCTGGTTGATGAAACTTTTATAGAAAAGATATTAAATGAAACAACCCACTTAAAGATAGGGCAGTCATCAGGCGGATCAGCAGCAAATGTTATTCATGGGCTTGCAAGCTTAGGTGTTAAAACCGGTTTTTTAGGAAAAGTTTCAGATGATGAGTTTGGTAATTTTTTCTCCAGCGATCTCACAAATAATGGCATTGAATCAAAGCTTTTTCAGGGTAAGGCAAGGTCAGGAATATCAATGGCACTTATCAGCCCTGATTCAGAAAGGACATTTGCAACTCATCTTGGTGCAGCTATTGAGCTAAATGAGAGTGATTTGTCTGAACATGTTTTTTCAGGTTATAAATATTTTCATATCGAAGGTTATTTGGTCCAAAACTATTCGCTTATTGAAAAAGCTGTAAAGCTGGCAAAAGAAAGCGGACTTTGTGTGTCTTTGGATCTCGCAAGTTATAATGTTGTTGAGGAGAATATTGATTTTTTAAAAAATTTGGTCAGCCAGTATGTTGATATTGTATTTGCAAATGAGGATGAGGCAAAAGCATACACAGGTTGTGATCCTGAAAAAGCTGTAGAAATACTTTCTCTTCATGCTGCTATAGCAGTTGTCAAATTGGGGAAAAAGGGGTCTTTAATCAGACGTGGCAATAACACTTTTAGAATAGGCGTGGTTAATGCTGATTGCATAGATACTACAGGTGCTGGAGATTTATATGCAGCTGGATTTTTATATGGATTGGTGAATGGATTGCCTTTAGACAAATGTGGAGAGATTGGATCTGTTTTGTCAGGTAAGGTAGTAGAAGTTGTTGGCGCTAAGCTTAGCAGAACCCATTGGACTGATATTAATAAATTAATCAAAAAAATAGTGTAATGCCCTGCAAAATTTAATGACATCACCAATTAACAGAAATGATTTGTTGGGAAAACAATGGAAATGTTTGTGTGGGCAAACACATATTGTTCCTACAAGATATGTTATTATAAAAGCAGGTGCTCTGGAAAACCTGCCTTTTATTATTGGGCAATATGCAAAACACACAGATCCTATTCTTCTGGTTTCTGATCAGATTACTCATAAGATAGCTGGAACAAAGCTGGTAGAAAAATTAAGGACGAAATATAAAAATATTAATGAGTTTGTGATAAAAGAGAAAAAGCCTGTTGCAGATGATAGGACAGCTGATTTTCTTTTGTCGCAGATAAATAATGAAAAATTGTTAATATCCTGCGGATCAGGCACTATAACCGACCTTGTTAAATACGCGGCATTCAAAAAAAATATTCCATTTGTGGCAGTGGCTACAGCGCCATCTATGAATGGATATGCATCTGGCATTGTTGCTTTGACTTGTGATGGATTGAAAACAACTGTCACATCAGCTCCTGCTGTTGCTGTTATAGCTGACATTGATCTTTTGTCTCAAGCTCCAATTGAAATGACAAGGGCTGGATTAGGCGATCTTATCTCCAAAGCGGTCAGCAATGCAGACTGGAAACTGGCCTCTCTTATAAAACACGAGCATTTTTGTGATTTACCTTATAAGATCGTAGCTGATCTGGAATCTGTCTATATAAACGATGCAGCATTGTTGCGAAAAGGTGATAAAAAGATTATAGCAGCTTTGGCTGAAGGTCTTGTTTTTTCCGGCATCTCTATGGTTATTGCTGGTTCATCAGCCCCAGCTTCAGGTGCTGAACACCTTATTTCCCATACAATTGATATCAAATCTGCATTAAATGGGGTTGATCATGATTATCATGGTACGCAGGTAGGCGTTGCAACTATTGTAACAGCCGGTCTGTATGAACGAATATGCTCTTTTGATTCTCGTAATATTGACTGGAAGGAAACAGAAAAACGCTGCCAAAGAGATAAGATAGATGATATAAAAAAATATTGGGGGAATGTTTCTGACAGTGTAATGAAAGAATATGATAAAAAGAGGATGAGTTGGGAAGATAAGAAACAAGAGCTTTTGTCAGTGGTTGATCAATGGGATCTGATTATAAATCAGATAAAAAAGTTTGTATGGTCGAAAGCAAAGATAGAAAAAGCATTAAAAGATGCTGGCGCCAAGACAGATTATAGCCAGATTAATTTGACAAGAGATGAATTTGTTAAAGCTGTTTTAATGGCATCAACAATGAGATCAAGATATACAGTTCTTGATTTAGCTGAAGATTTGGGTATCTTGGAAGAGTTTGTTCATAGCATATAAATGGCATCGATTAGATTTCAAAATAGGCATGCACAAGTGTTTGTAATCAATAGAATCTTGTTTCAAAACCCAAACAAGCTTCTATTGAACAAACACTAGGAGGGGAAAATGATTAAGGCGATTTTTTTTGATATAGGCAATACCTTGTTTTTTTATAACTATGATTTTTTGAGAGGGTTGTTGGAAGAACGCTATGATATTGATGTTTCAACTGAAGAGCTTGAAGCCACACATATTATTATAAGTAAATCATTTGGCGAAATGGTGCAGCATGGTTTAAGCCATAAAGACAGTGTAGATCTTACTTATAAAAAATGGTTTAGATCCCTTGGCATAGATGAAGGGAAGATTGATGATATTATTAATACGATTCATAATCACCCGTTTAAACACCTGTTTTGGTCTAAAATTGGAGACAGGACTGTGGAAGTGTTAAACTGGTTTAAGGATCATGGATATAAACTAGGAGTTATTTCTAATGCAGAAGGGCAGGTCAAACGCTTGATTGAATATGCAGGCATTGATGCTTCATTTGATACTATTTTGGATTCGCAGGAGGTTGGATTTCAAAAACCTGATGAAAAGATTTTTCTAAAAGCACTTGATGATATTGGTGTTAAGCCTGAAGAGGCTGTTCATGTGGGAGATGTTTTTGAAGCAGATGTTTTGGGAGCAAGGTCAGTAGGTATTTCTCCAATATTGGTTGATAGGGATAATTTTCATCCTAATGCAGATTGTACGAGAATTAAAAACATAGGTGAATTAAAAGATTTAGCTATATTTAAAGATAAATAAATTTTAATTTTTTTATGAATCTCCCAAATATAACAGATGTACCATTAAGTCAGCTGCCCCAAATCGTTACTGGTCTTGGCATTAAGAGATATGCCGCAGATCAGATTGTGTCGTGGTTATACAAAAAAAAGGTAAGCTCATTTGATGAGATGACGAATCTTTCCATTAAGGCAAGGGAGATTTTAAATACCAGCTATTCTATAGAAAAAAATGAGATCGAAAAAATTGTAGAAGCTCCTGATAAAACAAAAAAATTTCTTTTTGCCTTTTCTGATGGGTCGCGTGTTGAATCAGTGCTGATTCCTGCTATGGATGACAGGTTGACAATTTGTGTGTCAACAGAGGTAGGTTGTGCAATGGGATGCGGTTTTTGCAGAACATCACACATGGGATTTAAAAGAGACCTGACGCAGGGGGAGATCCTTTCGCAGTTAATAGATGTCCAGAGGTTGTGTGATAAAGACAAAGAGATAATAACCAATATTGTGTTTATGGGCATGGGTGAACCGCTTGTTAATTACGACTCTGTTTTAGGGGCAATCCAGATTATTTTAAGTGAACGGGCATTTAATTTTTCTAAGAGAAGGGTTACTCTTTCTACATCTGGTTTGGTGCCTCAGCTTGAAAAACTAATGACTGATATTGATATAAGGCTTGCTATATCTTTGAATGCCACAACTAACAGCGTTCGTAATAAGCTAATGCCGATTAATAAAAGATATCCCATAGAAAGTATTATGGAGTTTGCCCAAAAATATACTAAAAAGACCAAGAATGCGATCACATTTGAATATGTGGTTATTAAAGATATTAATGATACTGATAAGGATATGGAGCGTCTTGTTAAACTCATGAAAGGTATAAGAGCTAAGATCAATCTTATTCCTTTTAATCCATTTTCAGGAAGTGAATATAAATCTCCGTCAGAAAAAACTATATTAGAATTTCATAAATATTTAACAGATAGGCATATTCAGACAAATATAAGAATAAGCCGAGGGCAGGGGATTATGGCTGCATGCGGTCAGTTGGCAGCTTAAGATTCGATGGGCGATGAGCGATGTGTGTTTATCAATATACGCTCAACGCACATCGCCTATCTCTCATCGAGATAAGGAGACAATATGGTAAAGATTGGAATAATAGGTGGAAGTGGCTTGTATGAGATAGATGGTCTAACTGTAAAACAGGAGAAGGTTGTTGATACACCGTTTGGTCGTCCAAGCGATGTGATCATAATAGGTTCTCTTGATGGGCATGATGTGGCGTTTCTTGCAAGGCATGCAAGAGGGCATCTAATTCCTCCGCATCAGATTAATTTCAGGGCAAATATATATGCCCTTAAATCATTGGGTGTTGAATCTATAATCTCTGTGTCTGCTGTTGGAAGTATGAAGAAGGAGATAAAGCCGGGAGATATTGTTATTGTTGATCAGTTCTTTGATCGCACCAAGATGCGTCACCAGACTTTTTTCGAAGATGGAATTGCTGCTCATGTG
>CAZLRI010000052.1:0-1430 GCA_964561745.1 uncultured Pseudobdellovibrionaceae bacterium
GTGAATGCCAAAATTTGCCTCAACTTATTGAGAAGTTACGCACTAACCAGATGAAATAACCTTCCCTATTTTTGGTCCGGTTTTTCCTGAACTAAAAAACAATCGTTTTGCCACTTCCATAGCACGTTTTTCAGCTGCATAAGACTGCTTTAAGATCTCTATCCTTGTTGCTGTATTATAATACTTGTGCACAGGAATTTTAGTCTTTTTCCTTTTCTCATCCATTAGCTTTAGAAACTCCATCATTCTATCTGGCTCATATCCCATAAGAAACAAAGCCCTTCCAGCAAAGCCATCAGCATCAGCTTCTTCGCCCCTTCTCATTTCAAATATCCTCTCCCATGACAAATGTGACCAATCAACACCCTTTGGAAGATCACTCATCATATGACCCCATTCATGAGCAAGTATTGCAGCAACAAGATCTTCGTCATTGCCAAATTTAGCTAAAAAATCCACGCCAACATATACATTATCATCCTCATCAACTGCTGCGATTGTGTTTTTTGCCGGCAGGATCTTTCCCCCCCTTTTTCTTGAAATAAGCGCCAGTTTTTTACGTATCCTTTCCAGCATACCACCTTTAGTAAACATCTCAGCCACTTCTGAGGGAATCTCCTTTGGATTAGCCAGCTCAGGGATCGGTTCTCCGAGTATCTTTTTAATTTCAGTGGAATTGCCGATATTTCCACCTGCCGCAACAATACGGCTCATCCATAAAGGAGGCAATTGGGACAATGTTGCACTTATCTTATCTATAGACATAGTTTTTTATTTATCTCATAATAATTGAGTTCGCAACTAAACAATAATCATAATTAAAAGGGTTTTTTATGAAATTATTATTTATTTTAAGTGTAATCTTCATTTTATTTTCACAAAGCGCCTTTGCTGATTTTGATTGTGAGCCCGGTCAATATACAGGCATCCTTTCCTCTTCCAGTAATGGCAACATTAGCGGTAAAATAGCAACGCTTAATGTTACTGAAAGTTCAACCACATGTATAATGAACTTAACTGCAGACAACGTATCAGAGCAATGGCTTTTAACCGGAAATAAATTTACATATCGCGCATTTGATTCTTTAAACAGCACGATTACTAAAGAGAATAATGCCACATGGGATGGAAGTGTATTTAGATCAAATACAACAGATGCTTACTGGAACATATTTACTCAAGAACCAGAGGGGATCAATCCTTTTACCCTTACCTATCTTTATTTTGACCACAAAGACAGCGAAGACAACACATCCCTTGTTGTGCTTTTAGATAAATTTGTTTTTGGATTAGTATCTGATTAGCAGTTGGGCTCTATTAGTACTGCTTGACAAAATCAGCACCTACATCTATTTGATGTACCACAATATTAAAATTTCATTAAAAGGCATCGATTAGATTTTCAAAATAGGCTTGCACAAGTGTTTGTA
>CAZLRI010000052.1:1530-10805 GCA_964561745.1 uncultured Pseudobdellovibrionaceae bacterium
GTCAACAGAATCTTGTTTCAAAACCAAAACAAAATTCTGTTGAACAAACACTAGGCATCTTTAGTATCTCAAAATAGGCTTGCACAAGTGTTTGTAGTCAACAGAATCTTGTTTCAAAACCAAAACAAAATTCTGTTGAACAAACACTAGGAGGAAAATATGAAAAAGGTTTTGTTGTTAGCAGTAGTATTTGCATTGGTTCCGCTTGTTGTATCAGCATCTACACCAACATGCACTAATGCAACGTTCACAGGCAAAGTAGTTGAATCTATCAGCCCTGATCTTAAAGGCAAACCAGTAGAAGTTGTAATGCAGCAAGTTGGAAACAAGTGTGTACGTAATGCAAAGATTGGAAATGACACTGAAGAATGGACAACAATTGATGATAAAACTTTGGTTCAAAAAGAATTCGGTCCTGATGGAAAAGTAGCAACAACATATACTGCATTATATGAAAATGGAAAATATAATATTAAGTGCGATGCAGCTAGAAAAAATTGTGATGCAGGGATTGATTCACGCAATAACTGGACATTAACCCTTTCTCCAGACACAAATACATTCACATACACTGTATATGGCGTTGACTCTGCAAAAAAGGCTGATCCAAATGCACCAATACTCAAACGGCATGAATTTGTACTTCATAAAAAACAGTAGAGTTAAACTGCTATCAAAAAAGCCAACCACAGCTGGTTGGCTTTTTTATTGCTTTTAGGGCATTACTACGCTATCTCGCCATGAAATGTTAAACTTTGAATCAACTCAAAAAATCCTGCTTGAAAAACTGCATGGCAAAAAGACCTTTGCAATAGGCTATCATGCAGATGCTGATGGAATGTCTTCAACATCAATCCTTATTAATTATCTGCTTAAAAATGGGGTGTTAAGAGAAAACATAACAATTTATCCTATAAACAACCTTCACAGAAACTTTGAGCTATCTCACTTAAAAGAAATCATGTCTAATCAACCTGATGTTGTTATCTGCGTTGATTGCGCAACCAGCAAGCTGGAGCAGTTTTATTATATACGCGAAAAAGCAAAAACATTTATATGTATAGATCATCATATGTTTCCTCCTGAAATTATAAACATACCCCATCTTTATATTAATTCCAGAATGTTTCCTGAGCTAACTGAGCCTCAAAACTTCACAACCAGCAAATTAATGAATAGTTTTTTATTTGATCCATCAAATGCATGGCTTGAATTAATTGGGCTGGAAGGAGATGTTGCAACCCAATCTATGCAAGGCTCTTCATTATTGGAAGCTGCTAACCAGATTAATATTCTTGGCTTGGTTAAGGAAAAAGAAGAATCAATAGACGAATTTACCAACAGGTGTAATTTGCTTGTAAACCTTTTGTTGGAATCAAATAACGCGCCTAATTTTATTGAAAAGCTTAAATCCAATAAATTTTTAAAAAAAACACATGATACTATTATAAACGACATCCATTATAATGCTCAAAAAATTCTGGAGATGAAACCAACCTTTGAGATTAATCATAATAAGATATTCATATATAAAATCCATTCTCCAAATAAATTTAATATTGCCGAAGCAATATTAAAAAATCACTTCAGACATGTTGGATATAATGAAACATATTTAATCTACTCTGCTGATGATACTTTAACTGTGCGCCTATATACATCCAACACAAAGATAGATTGCAGCAAAATTGCAGGTCTTTTATACGGAGGTGGACATACAAACAGAGCTGGAATTACAGATATGAAGCCAGATGATCTGACAATAGACATGACTTTGGATATGCTTATTGAAAAATTAAAAGATGCAATAAAAGATGCCAAATAATCTTGAACAATTTAGAAAACAACTAATTGAATTTCTTTCAAAAGGAAAAAAATTTGCTATCGCATATCATTGTGATGCAGACGGCATCTGTTCAACAAAGATTATGATTGAATACCTGAACAAAGAAAAGAAGATCAATCTTGATAACATTTTTTATTATCCTACCAGCAATAACGAACGCGTCATGTATGAACATCAGGAAGAGGATGTGTTAAAGAAAAAACACGATGTTATTTTATATCTGGATCTATCCACAAACCTTCTGGATCAAATCCATAAATTAAGAAAAGATATTGGTCTTGTTGCAAGCATAGATCACCATCATTTTAACAAAGATATGGAAAAGAATTTCGATCTATATCTAAATCCCGGTCTCATTGACGGGCTAAAAAAACCGCAGCTGTTAACCACATGCAAATTCCTGAATACAATCTTTTACAATACAAAAAACGACTGGCTTGAAATAATTGCGCTTGAAGGTGATGTTGCAATACCAAGTTTACCCGGAACAGTTTCAAATAAAGCAGCTCAAATTTTAAACCTGTTGGGCAGGATTGAAAAAGAATCCGAGCCTCCGGACATACGGGATAAACGCGTAAACACACTCCTTACCTGTTTATTGAATTCAGATAACATACCTTCTTTTCTTGAAGAATTTAAAAAGCAGGAGGAACTTAATACGCTTTATGTAAAAATCCAAAATGACAATAATGAAAACTTGAAAAAGGTAATGGCAACAGAACCTTCTTATAACTTTGGACCAGCCAATATTTATATTTACGAAGTTAAGACAAGAGAAGGTTATGATATTGTGGACCAGATATTAAAGGCACATTTGCCATATTTAAAATACAATTCCACTTACATCATATATCAAACACTTAACTCAACTAACAAACGCTTCCAGATACATGTATACAGCAATAATCCATTTATCGATTGCTCTGCAATTACAAGCAAGCGCGGCGGTGGTGGACATGCAAATCGCGCAGGCTGCATCCCTCATGGCACCCCAATAGAAACAATCCTTGAACAAATAAAAATTGAACTGAGAGATATGGTTAAGGATAAGGATTAGAGATTTGCAAAAAGGGGCTAGGGAAAATCTTATAAAACCATCATAATATCAATAGGTTGCTTCTCTTTAAAAATAACATATTTCCCACGCAACTTTTGTATCTTGTTTGCCAATAATATATACAAGAACCTAGAATATATAGAAAAATAAATTTTAAAAACTTTTTAACAAGGTTAACCAATGTCCCTTACTGACACACAACGTTATAATCTATATGCCTTTATTGATCGATATGATATCGAGCATGGAAATGTTTTAGCAGAGCATATTGATTCAAGCCAAGTAGATGCAGATTTTATCAATGACTTTGTTGAACAGTTTTTGCCAGAAGGTCAAAGTGCTGATCCACGTGCTGTTCATGAATTTGCTTCTGAACTATGCGATTACATGGATATGCAAGATGCTCAAGAATTCGTAGCTGGATTGTATGATCATTGCCACCCAGGATTTCAATCTGTTTTATGCCAATCCCATGAAAGAGCTTTTATAGAAGCGCCTGAAACTGTAGACATTGATGAAACAGGATTCTCTAGTGCCATTGAAAGCGCTATTTCTGAAATCTCTCAAATCAATCCAGAAACTGGGGCACGATTGCAACAGATGTTTCATACAGGAGGAATTGCTTATGATCCTCTTAATGATCCTTCAGCACCTGAAGCCTATGTTCATGCCTTACTACCTGATCAAATTACATTTACAAACAATGCCCATCTTGATCGTTATCACCCTGAACCTTCAACACAACGTGAGCCCCTGAATCAAACAAATTATCGGTACTCAAGACTTGAAAGAACATTAAATGATGATAACCGTTCTTCGCAAGACACAATAGAAAGGAATGACCTACCTCCTCCTGACCCTAGGTTAGCCGGCTGTCACCCGAATCATCTTCAGCTTCAGCTGGTTCACGAAGAAACCCATGTTCTGCAACATGATCCACAATCCCTGCTAAATTTAGAAAATTCAGGACCAGCTGGTTATAACTTTGCTATTTCAGTACTACTTTATATGGCGCCTCACTTTAGCGATTCCCATGTTCATGAAGAATATTATACTGCATTACAAAATGAAGGTTTAATGCAAGTATTCAGCCTGGCGCACAGAGAAATGGAAAGAGAAGCCATGGCAACTGCTGATGAATATATTATGGATTATTGCATATCACAATATGTGCAAACACATGCCCCACAACCCCTAGAACAACCTACACAAAACACATGGGGTCGAGTTTACAATTGGTTCCTAACACGAGATTCGACTATTTTAACACGCGCCCATGGGAATTTTCAACATTCTTAAATATTTTCTAATACAATGTGCTCAAGATTACGCAAAACACTTATATTTTTTCCACCACCTTGGGCAAAGTATGGTCAAAAAAATCAGACAATGTGGATTATTGAGACCTGTCCCCTATTTTTTCTATTCATCATAAACCGCAAAAGCTCTTTCAATATGAGCGCTTGCATAATGATCCCCCTGTCAAACCTCTAAACGAAGCCTTCTGGGTATTTGGTGACATGGAATAAATACATTTGTGGACCCATCTTCTCGAAAAACACCACCTCTACTTCCACAACCCGGCATTGAAACAACAAAGCGAGCGCTCAAAAAATTCGTGTACGCCGAATATCGATACCCCACATGAAAGTAAAACCCCCGTAGCCGTCTTCCGTCAGTTTGAACATCCAATGAAATGGTTGAAGGAGAATGAAACGCAGGACCATCACCACCAAAATCCTTTGAATCAGCAGAAACAAACCATCTTCCAAGATAAGCAGACGGAGGGATTCTTCCTGCAAGATAAATTCCCTGAACATTGACCCTACGAAGTCCACATCTTCTTTCAAGATCATCTCGAATCATAGCAGGATGCAAGGAACCAACCCTCTCTATTAATCGATTGAAATAAGTCTGTTGCCGAGCCCGACCTCTAATGCTTCGAATAAATTCCAACGCGCCTTCAACTAGCATATCTGGGCTATCGCTTCTCAAATGATCGATTGTTTCTATTTTTAATGTTTCTGACAGATCACTATTAAAAACACCCGCCATCAACAATGGTCCCTGTTCATCTGCTTGATTTAACAATTGATGCCATGTCATTAATGCATCTGAACGCAATTCATTGTTTTCTACAAGTTCGGACAGACGATGCATTAAACGGAAATTATAAGAAACCGGCAGTTCCCCAAGCACGGCACGCCGGACAGCATCTCGTTGTTCGTCTCTTAACAATGACAAAACAGTGGAAACATCTGGATGATCGCCTAAGCATCGACGAACAACCGTCTGGGTCAATTCATCGGATGCATTTTCATCCTGCAATACATCTGTAAAATATTGTGAAAAATCATCTGGAGAATCAACGCCAGTTATAATTCTTATTCTATCTTCATCAGTAGCACATGAAGAACGTAATATTCTTTCTAAAGAAGTGGTTGCATGCAATGTAATTAAACATCCCAACATTTCTTCGAGCCATTCTCGATCATTTTGCATAGCATAAAGTGTTTGTTGTTCCACATACTGAGCCATTTCATTTTGTTCACTCTCTCTCAATTCATGTGAATCTTGATTTGCCATGGCTATCAAAACTCTTTTCAAAAAAACATGTTCCAATCCATCTGCATGATTTACGTTTTCATAACACATATGAAAGATCCTGTGCCATTCTGACTCTTCAGCACGAGCAATTACCCCAGAGATGGTCTGTAAAAAAGGCTCGTCAGATGCTCGACAATGTTCAAAGTTTCCAATCGCATCTTCAATTAAACCATCATGATAATTCTCTATTCCAAGCGCAAGCTGATCTGTTGCAACCCGTTCAACGCGACCTTGTGCTTGGAGATGTTGATTTTCTAAAACCTCTCTTAGTCGTTGTTGAATAAGCTCGGCAGCCCCGCGGTTCTCCTCAATAACGTGACGATAGGCATTCATCCTTCTTTCACTAAAATAAAGACCTGTTCGATGCATTGAAGCCCAAGCTTCCATCTCATAAATCATACCATCTTGATTTAGATCATAAAGATTATATACATCCTGTTGTGGCAAATAACGTCCATAGCCCTCTCCCTGTCCTCGCAATTCATTTTCGTAGCCATTAATCACACCATCTGCATTACGATCATGGTATTGAAAAAAAGAAAATAGACTTTCCCTTAAGGATCGTTCCATAAGATTATCCTGTTCATCTTCACGATTGGAACAGGACAAACCAATAGCCAAAGGCCAAAATCGACCCATAATAGACAAAACAAGGCGACTGGAAATTGAATGAAGATAGTCAGACCGATTTGTATTAATCTCAAAACGATCTGATCGTTCTGGGTGTTCACTTATCGTGGGTTGAGTGGAGTGATCTACACCTGCATTGAAGAATCCAAATAAATCAAAGATTCTGATGATATTTTGAATTGGCATAAGTTATTTCCTTTCTACCCCTCCTTTCCGAAACGTTTCGCAAAAATCAGACGGAGTAAAAATTGATTTTTAAAATCCTGTCAGATAGAGCAAAACTGGATATTCATTTTAAAAAGCTCGTGGACACTAAAAAAGTTTGAATTCTAAAAATAATGCTATTTTTGCTGAAATTTGAAAAAAAGTGATTTTTTTCACCCAAAAATCGCAATAATTACGTATGGTTACAACCAAGTGTCGGATTGTGGTGCATTTTCTAGACAACTTTTTCAGATAAGAGACGATAAAGAATTAAGAGATAAACTCAGGAGGGGTCCATGTATAATAAATACACTTATATTTTAATTGTTCTCATGACTGCTTTGGCAGTGCCGTTTGTTGGGGCACAAACACAGGAGAATCATCAAAATACGGCTTTGGAGCTTGGTCAGCCTGTAACAGATTTTAGTCAGGGGTTGGTTATCAGGCTAAAAAGCAATACCACCAAGACACAGGTTTATCCTACAAATTATGAGCAGTATATGTTAGAGCTTATAAACAGAGGCCGCGCAGATCCACAAGCAGAGGCTGATCGTTATAGCACACCACTAAACGAAGGAATTAGTTCTGACACAATTTCTTCTGAACCCAAACAACCTTTGGCATTTAATTTATATTTAATTGATGGTGCACGAAAACATAGCCAATGGATGTTAGACAATGACACTTTCAGCCATGATGAAAACGGAAAAAGTTCAACTGACCGCATGCAAGAGGCAGGATATGAGCTTGGCAACAGATATATGACAGGAGAAAATATTGCATGGCATGGAACAACAAATCAAAATACAGATGTATATACCTTTATTGATGGAATACATGAAGGTCTGTATGTAGACAAAAATATTAATGAACGCGGACATAGAAAAAATTTAATGCGGCCGGAGTGGAAAGAAATGGGTGTGGGTCTGCAGATAGGATCATTTCGTAGTGATTCTCACAACTACGTGAATACGCTTATGGAAACAGAGGATTATGCTTATTCAGCTAATACTGATGGCCAAGCTTTACTTACCGGAGTTGCATATGATGACACAGATGAAGATGATTTCTATACGCCTAGCGAAGGGTTGGGTGAAATTACAATAACAGCACAACGAAAATCAGATCAGCAAAAATTCTCTACATTGACATGGACTTCGGGCGGATATTCACTGCCAATACCACCGGGGACTTACTCTGTCTATGGCAAAGGAGATGGTCTTGGAAAAACTGTATATTATGGAGAGGTTTTAATTGAAGATCAGAATGTAAAAATAGATTTCAGACCTGATGGTCCATCTATACCAAATCAGGAGGATGCTCTCTTATACTGGAATAGAAAAAAGGAGGAAGCATGGCTTGTAACATTGTAAATGTTAATGGTAATAATGGTTATGCATTGATTCCAACTTTGACTTGACAATCTGAGGGCAATCTAATACCAACAAATTCTCAATGGTGGGAAGACTCAAATTATATGGGTCATGATTACACATATCAATCCCAACCAATACCGAATATTTTAGTTGGTCCGTTAGCTCATATTAATATGCGGCAGATCGCTGATTTATCGGTGCCAGGACTTATGCTTGTTGGTCTTGGCATCTTTGTGCTAGGCATGGCTGTGAAAAGTAGGTTTGGAGTTGCATTAATGATAGGTGGTGGACTTTGTATGTTAGTTTCTGACATAGCGGCATTAATATACTCATATGAATCAAGACCTAGAACAACAGAAGACAGCATAAACAACTAACAATGACTACCTATTTTTCAAAAAAGTTATTTAAATTATTGTTTAGACAAACAGGGGTAGTTTATAAACGCTGTGAGATATAATATATATGGGGGATGTTATGGTTAACAAGGAGCCTTGGTTGGCAGTTAATTTGTCAGCGTTTGTTCCTGGCTTGGGTCATCTCTATGTAGGAAGATATGTCAAAGGTGTGTTTATTATTTTCTTCTTTCTCCTATCCATTGGCATGGGTTGCTATTCTTTATATAGTACATTGGGCAATGTTGTAGTGGGAATTTGCTCTTTAGTAGTTGCAGTCGCCATAACTCTTTATTCTATGATTGATTCACACAGAAGTGTACGATTAAATAATAGTCAGGAGTTTGAGAAAATAAGGAAAGAAACAAAAGACTCATGGCTTGCTGTATTTCTTTCCAGAATCATTCCGGGACTAGGCCATTTTTACAAAGGTAATGTGGGGGTGGGAATTTGTTTTGTAATCCTATACATTATAATATTAATTTTGTTAGAAGAAAGTAATTTTGATTTCATTATCCTGATCTTGTCTTCATTTGTTTTTGCTTTGGCAAGTTTTCATTCATATCTACTGGGTCATTTATATAGAGAGGCTTCTAAGCGCCCCATATATCTAATGATGATAGCTATTTTTCTGTTTATGATAATAAAGTCGCTATCTCTAAATTTAGTGGGATCGTTTAAGGTTCCCAGTTCAAGCATGCAACCAACAATACAACCCGGCGAGACGGTTTTGACAATAAAGTTTTACAATCATTGGCTTAAAAGAGGTGATATTATAGTATTTAAATTTCCGGAAGATCGTAAAAAAATGTTTGTTAAGCGCCTTGTTGGTTTTGCCGGAGAGACCATTGAAATAAAGGATGGAGACATATACATCAATCAGAAAAAGTTGGATGATCAGTTTGATCATAATATTATTTATTTCTCTGAAGGGAATTGGGGGTTTTCAGCTAAACCGTATAAGATACCCGAAGGGACTGTATTTACCTTGGGTGACAATAGTGAAAACAGCGTTGATAGCAGAGAGTATGGCCCTGTACCGGTCGCAGATATTATTGGAAGGGTATATAAAGTTATCATGCCTTTTTCAGCGGCAAGACCGTTGAAACAAAAAACATTATGGTTTCACAATAAGCTTAATCTTCTGATCTCCTCGAATG
>CAZLRI010000053.1:0-10771 GCA_964561745.1 uncultured Pseudobdellovibrionaceae bacterium
AATTTGCTTCAAAATTAACAAATGGAGTTCCTATTGCTACTCCAGTTTTTGACGGAGCGCGGGAAGCTGATATTAAGAGGATTCTTGCAGATTCTAATCTACCAAGTACAGGTCAGACCACTTTGTTTGATGGTAAAACCGGAGAGTCTTTTGACCGTCAGATTACAATAGGAATAATGTATATGATGAAGTTGCATCACTTGGTTGATGAAAAGATTCATGCAAGATCAATTGGTCCGTATTCACTTGTTACTCAACAGCCTCTTGGTGGTAAAGCTCAATTCGGAGGTCAGAGGTTAGGAGAAATGGAAGTCTGGGCAATGGAAGCATACGGAGCAGCATATGCACTCCAGGAATTTTTAACTGTTAAATCAGATGATGTGGTAGGCAGAGCCCGTATGTATGAGTCACTTGTTAAGGGTGACAAATCAGTGGAGGCAGGCTTGCCCGAGTCATTTAATGTTTTGATAAAGGAATTGCAGGCATTAAGTCTTGATATTGAATTACTAGAAGAAACGCAGGAATAAAATTTTTGTCATTAGGTAGGTCGAGTATGGAATGACAACATTAACAAAAAGGAATATTAAGTATGGATATCCATCAATTCTTTGATAAACCGAAAAATCCACTGTCCTTTAGTGGGGTAAAAATTAAGTTGGCAAGTCCTGAAAAGGTTCTTCAGTGGTCGCATGGAGAGGTAAAAAAACCAGAGACGATAAATTATCGTACATTTAAACCAGAACGAGACGGTCTTTTTTGCGCAAAGATATTCGGACCTGTAAAGGACTATGAATGTAATTGCGGTAAATATAAAAGAATGAAACACCGTGGCATTGTTTGCGAAAAATGCGGTGTTGAAGTTATCCAGAGCAAAGTCAGACGTGAAAGAATGGGGCACATAACTCTAGCTACACCGGTTGCTCATATTTGGTTTTTAAAGAGTCTCCCCTCCAGAATAGGTACTATGCTTGATATTCCCTTGAGAGATTTGGAGAGGATCCTGTATTGTGAAGCTCATGTTGTTGTTGATTCTGGTAATACAGATTTAGTTGAAGGGCAAATTCTACACGAAGAGGAATATCAGAAGGCAATAAATGATTTTGGAGGTAGTTTCCGCGTTGGAATGGGCGGAGATGCTATCAGGGAATTGCTTGTTAAGATTGATCTTGATGAGCTTTCCAAAAAACTGCGTAAAGATATAAAGAAAACAAAATCAGTTGCTACAACTAAAAAAATAGTAAGAAGGTTAAAGCTGGTAGAGCAGTTTAAGGAAGCTGACAATCGACCCGAATGGATGATGATTCAGACTATTCCTGTGCTGCCACCAGATCTTCGTCCGCTGGTTCCACTTGATGGTGGTCGTTTCGCTACATCAGATCTTAATGATTTATACAGAAGAGTTATTAACAGAAATAATCGTTTAAAAAGATTAATGGAGCTTTCAGCGCCTGAGATTATCATTCGTAATGAAAAAAGAATGTTACAGGAAGCTGTTGATGCTTTATTTGATAATGGTAGAAGATCAAGGCCATTTGTTGGACCTAACAGAAGACCTTTGAAGTCGCTCTCTGATATGTTGAAAGGCAAGCAGGGTCGTTTCAGACAGAACTTACTCGGTAAGCGCGTTGATTACTCAGGTCGTTCGGTTATTGTTGTTGGTCCTGAGCTCCGGTTGCATCAGTGTGGTCTTCCAAAGGTGATGGCACATGAATTATTTAAACCATTTGTCATTAATAGATTAATGGAGCGCGGTTTTGCTTCAACAATTAAGAGCGCAAAAAGATTAGTTGAACGCGAAGGTCCTGAGGTTTGGGATGCTTTGGATGAAGTTATTAAGGAACATCCGGTTTTGTTAAACAGAGCTCCAACTCTTCACAGGCTTGGCATTCAGGCTTTTGAGCCTATTTTGATTGAAGGTAAAGCAATTCAGCTGCATCCTCTTGTTTGTGCTGCTTTTAACGCGGATTTTGACGGTGATCAAATGGCTGTCCACGTGCCTCTTTCAATGGAAGCACAGATAGAAGCCAGAGTTCTTTTGTTGTCTACTAATAATATTCTGTCACCGGCAAGTGGTAAGCCTATTATTGTTCCAACTCAGGATATGATTTTAGGGCTTTACTACATGACAAGAGAAGCTTCGTTTGCAAAAGGTGAAAATAGAATCTTTTCCTCCCCAGAGGAAGTTAGGATTGCGTATGATGCAGAGGTAGTTGACTTGCATGCACATATCAAAGTTCGTATTAATAAAGAATTAGTTGGCACAACTGTTGGAAGAATTTTGTTATATGAAGTGCTTCCAAAAAATATTGATTTTTCATATGTAAATAAAGTGATGAATAAATCCAAAGTGGCTGAGTTAATTGATCAATGCTACAGACACTGTAAAGATAAGGAAACAGTGCTGTTGTGCGATCATTTGCGCACACTTGGTTTTAAGTATTCAACACAAGCTGGTATCTCAATTTGTATTGACGACATGGTAATTCCTGAAGCAAAAGGTATTTTGCTTGATAAGGCATTTAAGGAAGTTCATCAGGTTGAGGAACAGTATACTGAAGGCTTAATCACATCTGGTGAAAAATATAATAAAGTGGTTGATATCTGGGCTGCTACAACTGAAGAGGTTGCCGGTGAAATGATAAAGGGAATGAGTGTTGAAAAAGTTAAATCATCGAATTCCGAAGTTCGTGAACAGATGAGCTTTAATCCTATATTTATTATGGCTGATTCTGGAGCAAGAGGAAGCGCTCAGCAGATGCGTCAGTTAGCTGGTATGAGAGGTTTGATGGCAAAACCCTCTGGAGAAATTATTGAGACGCCTATTACAGCCAATTTTAGAGAAGGTCTAAATGTTTTGCAGTACTTTATTTCAACTCACGGTGCACGTAAAGGTTTGGCAGATACAGCTTTGAAAACCGCCAATTCAGGTTATCTAACAAGGCGCTTAGTAGATGTTGCTCAGGATTGCACTATTACCGAAGTAGACTGTAATGCCCTTGATGGAATGATTGTACAAGCGCTGGTTGAGGGCGGTGAAATTATTGAGCCTTTGGAAGAGCGTATTCTTGGTAGAGTTGCTCTTGACGATATTAGGGATCCTTACACAGATGAAGTTATTGTTGAGGCTGCAGAGGAGATTACAGAAGAACTGGCAAAAAAGATTATTGATTCAGGTCTTGAAAAGGTAACTATCAGGTCGGTGTTAACATGTAAGAGCAAATACGGAGTTTGTGTAAAATGTTATGGTCGCGATCTGGCAAGAGGTACTCTTGTAAATATTGGTGAGAGTGTTGGTGTTATTGCAGCCCAGTCAATTGGAGAACCTGGTACGCAGCTTACAATGCGTACGTTCCATATCGGAGGAACTGCATCAAGAAGAGTTGAACAATCATCTGTTGAAAACAGGCATGAAGGTGTTGTTAAGTTTGAAAATATTAA
This sequence comes from uncultured Pseudobdellovibrionaceae bacterium, assembly GCA_964561745.1. Taxonomy (GTDB): domain Bacteria; phylum UBA10199; class UBA10199; order 2-02-FULL-44-16; family DYJF01; genus CAZLRI01. The sequence goes on from CAZLRI010000053.1 coordinate 3,439, forward strand.
AACCTCTGTTGGAAAGAACAAGCTTACAACTGTTATGAGCAGAAATGGCGAAATTGTTGTTATTGATGACAACGGACGAGAAAGAGAAAGACATAAAATTAATTATGGTGTGAATCTTAAGGTAAATGAAGGAGATAAAATTAAATCTCACACAATGATTGCCGAATGGGATCCTTACACAGTACCTATCTTAACTGAAGTTTCAGGTGTTGTTAAGTTTGGTGATATCGTAGAAGGTATGACAATGTTTGAGCAGGTTGATGAAGTTACCGGACTTTCAAGAAAGGTTATTACAGCGTCAAAAGACCCATCAAGCAGACCACGCATATCTATTAAAAACACAGACGGACAGACTCTTGAGTTGCCAGCAGGCAGGGGAGAGGCGCGTTACCTAATGCCGGTTGGCGCTAATATTGTGGTAATAGAAGGCGAAGAGGTTCTTGCTGGAGATGTTCTGGCAAAGATTCCGCGTGAAACAACCAAGACAAAAGATATCACCGGTGGATTGCCGCGTGTAGCTGAGTTATTTGAAACAAGGAAGCCAAAGGAACATGCTGTGATTGCAGAAATTGATGGAAGGGTTTCATTTGGCAAAGACGTAAAAGGTAAGAGAGCGTTAATAGTTACTCCAGAAGTTGGCGAACCTAAGGAATATCTTATTCCAAGAGGTAAGCATGTGTCTGTTCATGAAGGTGATTATGTAAGAGCTGGTGAGCCTTTAATGGATGGTGCAGCCAATCCTCACGATATTTTAAGAGTTCTTGGAGAAAAAGAGCTGGCAAGATATCTTATGGATGAAACACAAGAGGTTTATCGGTTACAGGGGGTTAAGATAAATGATAAACATATAGAAACTATTGTGAGACAGATGCTTAGAAAAGTTAAAATAACTGATTCAGGTGATACTGACTGGTTAGAGGATGAACAGGTAGAAAAGAGTGAATTTGAGGCAATCAATGAGAAGATACGAAACAAAGGTGGAAAACCTGCTATTGCAGAATCTTTGTTATTAGGTATTACCAAGGCTTCTCTCTCAACTGAAAGCTTCATTTCAGCAGCATCTTTCCAAGAAACCACAAAAGTTTTAACAGAAGCTGCAGTTGCTGGTCGTGTTGATTATTTGAGAGGTCTTAAGGAAAATGTGATTATGGGACGGCTAATTCCAGCTGGAACAGGATTGGCAAGATATAGAAAACTGCAGATAAAAGTTGATATACCTGAAGATGAAACATCAGAGAAAAAGGAAGAACAGGCTCTATCCATAGAAAAAGAAGGATTGATTCAGGCAGACGGTGTTGCCGGTTAATCTTGTTTTGCATTAATTATTCTAATAAGGTCCTGCATTATTGCAGGGCCTTATTTTATTCCACTTCAAAGTTGCGTAGCTTGCTGCTAAATTGTATACTGATTCAACTTAATAATAATCTTTTTATAACTATGGATGGAGCGCACACATGAAAGATCTCCAGCCAGGAATGTTGATAGACGATAAATACATGCTTTTAAGAAAGCTCTCAGAAGGTGGGGGTGGAGTTGTCTGGGAAGTCAAACCTAAAAGCAGTCCGGAGAAAATAGCGCTTAAGGTGCTGAAGTGGTCGGAATTCTCCCAATCAAAAACATCTACAGCTGAAAAGTTTAAACGCGAATTTGAGCTATTTAAAAAAGTGTCGCATCCTAATATAGCTAAGATCTATGATTTTGGTTTTGATCAGAAAAATGATATTTATTATTTTACATCTGAGCTGATATCAGGTGGTGATCTGAAAAGCTTGGCAAAGTCTTCTATATTGGTTATTGAAAATCTTCTTTTACAGGCTTTACGAGCACTTGAATATCTTAGAAATTTCGGCATTCTTCATTTGGACATAAAACCACAAAATCTTCTTCTACGTTCATCAGCTGATAATTTAGATTCTGTCAAACAACTTGCTTTAATAGATTTTGGTTTGGCTGGTTTTCAGCCTCCTGAAAAACCAGGTGGTACCCCCAACTATATGTCACCTGAGATTGTTATGAAACGACTTATATGTCAGGGAAATTTGGATTTTGAAACAACATTGCCCAAAACTATACTTCCCGGGCATCGCAGTGACTTGTATTCTCTTGGAGTTAGTTTCTACTATATTTTAACAGGTATTTTACCTTATGCAGTTAACGTAAATGGAAAGCTGGATATTCAGAAAACAATGCTGAAACATTTAACCCTCGACACTCCTCTTCCTCCGTCAGAATATAATCCAGAGATCCCTTCTTATTTAGATGCAATTATTTTGCGTCTAATTGCCATGAACCCTAACGATAGATACCAGACTGCGCTCATGGCAGCGCAGGCATTGTGCTTTAGGTCTCCTAACCAACTTGAGCCAGAAAGCGAAGAGACAATTCAGGCGTATCTTCCTGAGGATGGTATTTTAATTGGCAGATACGATGAAAAAAAGCTTTTGGAAGATTCTTTATATGCGGTTAGCTGTGGTTTGAAAGATATGCCTTCTATTGTATGTGTTTTTGGGCCAAGCGGGACAGGGAAAACAAGATTGCTTAAATATCTTTCGCCCAATGCTCAACAACTTGAATTGGAAGTTGTTAACAAAATTGAAGGAGATGTAAAATTAAAGCGTCCTACAGCTTTTCTGATTGATAATGTTGTGCTTAAAAATGCGGGAAATGTGTCAGATGTTTGTGTGGATATTAATTCTATCAAGAGATTGGCAGAGCTTGTTTTAAAAAATCCAGATTCTAAATCATTTGTTGTTTTTTCTATCAATGCTGATTTTGCAGACAAAGATAAGGTGCTTGAAAAACTTAATTTAAATTCATCTGTGCTGCAGATTGTTGAGCTTGGCAATTTTACTAGGGGCGAGCTTATCGAGTATGTGTCGCATATATTGGGAGGTGTTGCTTCTTCAAAGATTGTTGATGAATTGTATGACTCAACATATGGAAACCCAAGATTTATAGCAGATATATTTAAACAATTAATTAAGCAGGGTGAACTATTTTCATATTTTTCCGGAAAGCCTGATACAAATACTCTTTCAACTCTTGATTTTTCAATAAGCTATGCTCGCCCGCCCAAATCTCTTTCAGAATACCTTCTTAATAAAGTAAATAAGTGTTCAGGAGAGGAAATAGATATTCTTCACCTCATGGCTTGTTATGCAAGACCGGTGAGTAATAAAAACTTGGGTAACGTAAACGAGAGGTTTGTTAATGGTTTGCTGTCATCAGGTTTGATTTCCCAAGTTAAAGAAACCAGCTTATATAAATTATCAAACCCTCTTGCTCCAATGATTATAGAATCCAGTTTGTCAAATGTAGAACGAAAAAAGGTTCATGAATTTATTTATAAAATTTTGAGCAAATTATCAGATGCAGAAAAAGATAGTGTAGAATTAAACTACCACCTTGCATTTGGTTCAGATGGAGAGATGCAATCAAAAGCAGCTTTGAATTTTACGCTTGAAGCTTTGGGAAAATATCATCCCACAGAGGCAACTGTAATTCTTGAAAATTTATTTGATTTTATTCCCAAAGAAAATTGGAATTTAAAAAAAGCTATTTTGGTGCGGCAGGGCAAGGCTTTGTCTAGAGTTGGAAGGTTTGAAGAAGCTTCAAAGCTTTACGAAAGCCTTAAAGGTTTGTCAGATAAAAAAGAAGATAAGATAAAATTAGATATTCGTGCAGACGAGTTGCTGGGTGTGCTGGCTTTGCGAAGACGGTTGTTAAAGAATGCAGACACGTATTTAATGAGAGCATATGATAAGTTTGTAGATAGTTTTATGGTTGGGGTGAGGGATCTGAAAACAGATGATGATGCGCTTGTTATACAGCATATTCGTTTGAGAAACAGCATTGCAGGTTTAAGAATGAGACAAGGGCTTTATGATGAAGCAGTAGTAATATTTAAAGAAAATCAAGATGCGACAGTAAAGCTGCCTATGGAATTAAGAAAAAGAATAACCAATAATGAGTTGGCTGAGGTATATGTGCTCATGGGGCAGTATGAAAAAGCTTTTGAAATTGCTGATCAATATATAAAATTTGCGAGGCAAATAAATAACTTTGATATGATCGCAAATGAGCTTCGAATTATGGCAAATGCTTATCGTTTTATGGGTAATTTTGATAAAGCAATGGAGAATTATAGGGCAGGGCTTGAGGTTGCGCGTCAGTACCATTTGTTTGAACATCAGCTTAGAATACAAAACAGCCTTGCAAATCTACTTATGCAGACTGGTAATTGGCTGGAAGCTACTGATGAATATAAACCTGCTTTGGATCTTTCTATGAGGCTGGAGGGAAAAGCTTCATCTGTGGACATGATGGCAAATATCGGTTTTGCTTTTAATAAATTAAAGAAATATGATGATGCTATTGAATATCTTGAGCTTGCTGTTGATTTTGCCAAAGGTCCGGAAGCTTTAAGCTCAGTTCAAATAAAGAAAAGGATCCCTCATATATATGTGGAGTTAGGGCACGCATGTCTGGAAAAAGGTAGATTCGACAAATCAGAGAGATATTTAAATTTAGCTCTTAGTGCAGAACAATATCAATCTTTTGATGATATCTCCAAATATAATCTTCATGCTACTTTGCTGGAAATAGATCTTGCCAGAAAAAATAATGACAGCGCGAAGCAAAGGATCCCTTTGCTAAAGGATATCTCCAAAAACCTTCCCCATGTTGAGGAACATCTGAGTAATCTTATTAAACGCATAAAATAGGGGACGTTACCCCCTTTGATAACATTTCGAAATCATTAGTGAATAAAAGCCATTTTAAAATTTTTTTTAATTCAGCGGTCCAAGCGATGTTCCTGCAGAAATTAGCACCTGATTTTGAGGGGCATTTGTATCGGTGGCGTTTGGAATATGCTGATGTGTCACATTGCCCCAATATTCAGCTCCGACAATAATAGAAGCTATGCTATTTCGAATGCGGAACAATGCGCGGAGCCCAAAGCCTAAAGCAAATGTTGGATAATTTAAATCTATGCTAAACATTGTAATCTCCTTAGTGTTGTTGAAAAACACTTAGTTCAACTGTTGTCATCCTCGGACTTGACCCGAGGATCCAGTCTTTATGAGGATTTGCCTGTTTTTTCATTTATCCAAAAACCTCTTCCATGCCATATGTGATTAAGCTGCTCAAGGAAAGATCATTATTTGTTGCTTCTAAAACTGATTCATATACTAATTGTTCAATCTGAAAACGCGGATCTTCTGTTACGCGATCTATGGACATGTGATGATTATGTCGTGCCCCTTTGCCACTGGAACGCCGACCATTGCCGCCTCTTTTGCTTCTTGATGCTGAAGAATTTCCAGATCGTTGTCTACTGGATTGTGTAAAAACACTTAAAGTACGTTCGATTTGATCAATATCGCATCTTTCAGAATCCACGGATGCATTAAAAAGGCGCTGTAAAAAAGCAAGGGCTTTTGCCTGATCACATTGGGGAGCTTCAACAAAGTCAAGGAGCCGATGAGAAATAAAGACCTGAAGGGCGGTTTGAAAAAGAGATCGAAACATATAGGGTGTAGTAGATCTTGTTGATCGAAAGGCTCTTATAACATTAAGATTTCTATTCGTTGCTTCAAAGGCTCGTTGCATGCTTGCATAAGGAATTGATGTATCTTCAACCGGCAATGTTGTTCGATGAAGTGAAAACCATTTTGTTCAGATGTGTTAAAGAGACGGAATAAATAATCACCCAAAGGTTTATTGCGTCTAATACGCGAAAAGTAGTTAAGATGATGACGAGCTACTTCATTGACTGCAAAATCTGCATTAGTAATGGGTCGACTAGAATTTGTATGTGTTCGAGATCTTATTTGTTGAAAGAGATTCTCAATATAATAGATTATCTGATTTACCCTTATACTATCGGCATGCAGGGAAAAAAGTTGCTTAGAAAATGCATTTTTTTCTAAAATATCACAAGGTCGACAAATTCAATAAAAACAATAGGTTGTGGCTCATAAAAAAGAAAGCTTTACAGATATAGGTCTTCTTTTTAAAGAAAATTAAAAATATAGAAACAAAAAAATAAAAACCACGCAACTTTTTTAAGTAACATGTGATAATATCGTAGGTGTGATGTGCGATGAGTGATATGTGATATACGCACATCTAATAACGCACATTGCTCAACAAGAACAAAGGAGTTGCTATGTTTTTTACAGGAGAAAGTGGAAGTCAACCACCTGGAAGAGGTAATGGTTCAGGTCGAATTCCGGTATTTCTGGCTGGACCCAGCGATGATGGCAGTGGAAGAAGAGTGGGCGGTTCTTTAACTGTTAGATCTTCTGATCAATCAACTCAATTAGAAGAAGCAGATGCAAGAGAAGCAGCTCGTTTAGCAAGAGTTGAAGGAGTAGATTTGCAAAGTTCGTTAGCTGCAAGATTTGCAGGTCCAAGATATGTTCTTACGAATTTTGTTTTGTTTAATGCAAATAGTGGCGCCAAGGTGCTTGGGATAAATGTAAATCCAGATTCTGATATATCTTTATCAAATATGGTTTATTTTAAAATTGATGATCCTAAAAATCAACTGACTCCGGAAAGAGTTTATCAAAATTATGGTACAGAAGGTGGCCAGCTTAGGTTTTACAATGATTTTGTAGCTGGAAGGATAACCCCCATTATTTTAAATGAGAGATTGCAGGATGATAGCACCCCAGAATCTTTTAGTAATTTAGAAAGAGGCTGGCTGAATATATATGTAAATCAGGAAAATCCTCCAACACATGATACCCCTCTTCCACTTAGGATTAATGCAGATGATGTTTATGGTTTGAATGCAGACATAAGGCTGGTTGCTGATATTCATACAAACGCTGCTATGCTTGATCTTATTGATATTGAAGCTGAACCTCATTTAATGCCAATTAGAGATGCTGGAAATCATATAGGTTCATTAATTCAGATAGGGGCGCGAAGAATAACTCCTGAACTTGCCGAAATGCTTTGCCAAATAAGAGGGAATGTTACTAATGTAGTTGCTGTAATTCAGGGTAGGTGGCCTTCTACTACACCTGCTTCTAATATTAATTTTAATGGAGATCTTTCTCAGGTAGAGTTTTTATTAAATCGTGGTGATCCTATTCTTTCTGAATCAGATCAGGGGGCGGAACATGTAATTGATGTCTCTGATGTGAGGCTCAACTTCTTTGGTTTTTCAAATATTCAAGAGTTTGCTTTTTACTCTGAAGCTGCGAGACATGTTATAGCAAATAATCGCACATTAGAAGCTGCAGTTGAGGCGATCAGCACAGGAGATGAAGATCCGTTAAGCGTTGTTGCTGCAATGCCCGGAGTTGAAGAGGTAGCT
>CAZLRI010000054.1:0-10743 GCA_964561745.1 uncultured Pseudobdellovibrionaceae bacterium
ATCAGCAGAATCTTGTTTCAAAACCCAAACAAGCTTCTGTTGAACAAACACTAGGAGGAATAATGTTTTGTTATCAATGTGAACAGACGTTTAATGGAGAAGGATGTACAAAAAGAGGTGTGTGCGGTAAAAGCCCAGAGGTTTCGGGTTTGATCGACCTTACAATTCATGCAGCTAAAAGTTTATCGCAATATGCAAACCGTGCAAGGCTGGCTGGGTTGGTTGATTCAGAGATTAACAGAATTACTGTTGATGCACTTTTTTCAACTATTACTAATGTTAACTTTGATCCAGAAAGATATGTTAAATTGTTAAAGTTGCTTCATGTTGAGAAAAACAGGGCTAAAGAATTATACAAAAAGGCTTGCGACAAATCAGGAAAGAAGCTGGATGATTTTACTGAACTAGAGGATTGGAATCCAAATTCCAGTTTGGATGATTTGATTAAGTATGGCGAAAGCCTTGAAATTCCAAAGCGCATTAACGATATTGGTGCTGAAATAACAGGTCTTCATGAGCTTTTGATGTATGGTATTAAAGGAGCTGCTGCATATACATCTCATGCAGAGATTTTAGGTCAGGAGGATGATAATGTATATGCATTTTTCCATGAAGCTCTGGATTTTTTATCTCAAAACCCTTTGGACAAAGGCAAGCTTCTGCAGCTGATAGATAAATGTGGAAAGATTAATTTGCGTGTCATGGAGCTTTTGGATCAGGCAAACACATCATCATATGGCAATCCAATTCCCGCCAAGGTCAGAGTTACACCAATAAAAGGAAAAGCGATTTTGGTGTCTGGTCATGATCTTAAGGATCTTGAAGAAATTCTTAAGCAAACAGAGGGAAAAGGGATAAACATATATACGCATGGGGAGATGCTTCCATGTCATGGATATCCTGCGTTAAAAAAATATAAGCATCTTGTTGGTAATTATGGAAGCGCGTGGCAGAATCAGCAAAAGGAGTTTGCTGCCTTTCCGGGTGCAATACTTATGACCACAAATTGCATTCAGAGTCCGCGTGAAGTTTACTCAGACAGGATCTTTACATGTGGGCTTGTCGGGTGGCCGAATGTCAAACATATATCTGATAGAAATTTTCAGTTGGTTATTGATGCTGCAAACAAGGCAGAAGGATTTTTAGAGGATGAACAGGAACAGTTTATCACAGTTGGGTTTGGGCACAACGCAGTTCTTGGAATAGCAGATAAAATAGTAGATGCTGTTAAGAGCAAAAAGATTCGCCATTTCTTTTTGATTGGCGGATGTGATGGAGCAAAGCCGTGTCGTAATTATTACACTGAATTTGCTGAACAGGTTCCCAAAGATTGTGTTATTCTTACATTAGCATGTGGTAAATATCGTTTTAATAAAAAGGATTTTGGCGAAGTAAATGGTATCCCAAGATTGATTGACTGCGGACAATGTAATGATGCATTTTCTGCAATTAAAATTGTTTCAGAACTTGCAAAAGTTTTTGGATGCGGAGTAAACGACCTTCCATGCTCGCTTATACTTTCATGGTATGAACAAAAGGCAGTGGCAATATTACTTACACTACTTCATCTGGGTATTAAGAATATGCGCATAGGGCCAAGCCTTCCCGCATTTATAACTCCGCCGATATTACAGGTCTTGATAGACAAGTTTAATATCCAGTTGATTAAAGACCCTAAAACAGATCTGCAGGAGATATTGGGGAAATAATTTTTTCTCCAAAATTGCAGTCAATATAGGTTATGCAAGAAGTCTATTGTCTGTTCTATTTTAAGGCTTGTGTTAATGGCTTGATATTTATCTGGTTCTAAGTTAGGAATTTACGTCATTATTGTTTTTTGAATAATTCTAGTTTTTATGGGCGCTTGGCTCAGTGGAAGAGCACTGCCTTCACACGGCAGGGGTCACAGGTTCAAATCCTGTAGCGCCCACAATAAAGATATTTTTAAGGAAAGTGTTAGAAGTGCACCTGTAGCTCAGGGGATTAGAGCATTTGCCTCCGAAGCAAAGGGTCGCAGGTTCGAATCCTGCCAGGTGCGCAAAGTGGCGCTTATGACGAAGTTATAGAAATTAGCGCCACTTTGTTCGTTTTTGACTTGTGGCAGATAAAAATTTGGGGCTGTAGCTCAGCCCCGATGTTTGTATAATTTTTACATGGTAAAAATTATTTACAGCATCGAGGATCCTCGATTTGAAAAACAGTTTTTTGATATCTATTTGTTAGTGAAGCCAGTGGGGCGCTAGCTCAGTTGGGAGAGCGGTACGTTCGCAACGTACAGGCCGTGGGTTCGAATCCCATGCGCTCCACTGGCTTTATTTTTTTGTGGCAAAAAACTGTGTCAAATCGGGACTGGGAAAGCTTTGTTTTTTGTCTGTCGTTCAGCTTGCGTGAATGTAAGGTTCCCGGTGTTTTACGTTGGGAAACGCACCTTTAAGTTTCTTAATTGACAGACACTTAATTTTAAGGTTTTTTGCGAGAATTATGAAGAAAAAACAAATAATAATATCAATCTGCATTACCGCAATAGTTTTTTTTCTGGTCTCAAAATTAGAGGGAGATGGTCTTTATTTAAGACAACTTACTGCAACAACTATGGTTCGTACAATGATGGATGACCTTGTTGGAGTTGTTGAAAAACAAGGCAATCCTAAGCTTAAGTTTGAGCTTGATGGAGATCCTCAGCTTAAATCATATATTCAGGAGAAGATGTCGCAAAACAAAAAGATCAGTTTTGATGACAAATCTAATTATACATTATCAATGTCTGTTAATGAGGAGAATGGTAATCTCAACTCTTCTCTTTCTATTATCAAAAATGACGCAACTGAGCTTCATTCAGACAGTCGTAGCCTTTGTCTGGGGAAATGGACTTCATTGTTGCCTCCGCTTTTGGCTATAATTCTTGCCATTACTTTACGAAAGGTTCTTTTTTCCTTATCAGCGGCGATCTGGCTGGGTGCTATGTTAAATTACGGTTTTAAGCCGATTGAAGCAACTAGATATGCTATAACAAAATATTTTCTAGGAAACTTTATCGGCGACTTTAGTTTGATGATTTTGGCGTTTGTTTTTGTTCTTGTTGGGATGGTTAATATAATAAACCATGGTGGAGGAATGGCAGGTGTTATTAATCAGATAACAAAGATAGCCAAATGTGCAAGAACAGCCTGTGTTAGCGCTGTATGTCTGGGTACCCTGATATTTTTTGATGATTATACAAATACGATTGTTGTTGGAACAACTATGAGGAGCTTTACTGATAAAATGAGAGTTAGCAGAGAGAAGCTTGCTTATATAGTTGATTCCACATCAGCGCCTTTGGCGGGTCTTGCTGTGCTTTCAACATGGATCGGTTTTGAGGTTTTGCAACTTCATAAGATGTCTGAATTTATGGGAATAGGTATTAGCGGTTATATGCTTTTTCTAAAAGCCCTTCCGTTCAGGTTTTATTGCATATTCACAATTGTGTTTGTGTTTATGATAGCTTTTTTAAGAAGAGATTTTGGGCCGATGTTAAAAGCTGAAAGAAGGGCGTCGCTGACAGGCGAGGTAGAGAATCCTGATTCAGACCATGTTATTGATCCAATGATCAAGGCTGCTGATCCAAAACCAAATATTCCAGAAAGATGGTATAATGCTGCAATACCTGTAGCATCTGTAATCGTATTTTTATTGGTTTCTATTTTTTGGCGCGGTTCATCGCTGTTGGCAGCAGAAGGTTCCAATATTTCAATATTAAGCATAACCGGTCTTCGCGAATGTTTTATTTCAATAGGAGGTGATGGCAATACGTTGTTTTTAATTATGCTGCTTGCATCAGTCTTTGGAATAATTGTAGCAACAATTCTTTTTACAACTCAAAAGATACTGACTTTAGGCGAGATCATTAAATCTATTTTTAGTGCATGGAGAATCTTGCCGGCTGCAATGATACTTGTTCTTGCATGGGCGATCAGACAGGTGTGTGATGACCTTGGGACTGCTTTTTTTATTGCTTCACTGGTTAACGGGGTTTTTAGCCCAGTGGTTTTGCCGTTGATTATCTTTTTGATTGCCGCAGCTGTTTCATTTGCAACAGGCACATCTTTTGGAACAATGGGGTTGTTAATTCCAACAGTTGCTCCTCTTGCTTTTGCTTTTGGAGATACAACTATTCTGGTGATGTCTCTTGGGGCAGTATTAGATGGCTCTATTTTCGGAGATCATTGTTCTCCCATATCTGATACTACAGTGCTTTCTGCTTTGTCGTCCTCGTGCGATCTTACAGACCATGTTCGTACCCAGATGCCATATGCGGTGTTATGTATGATTGTTGCTGGTTTGTGCGGTTATCTTCCTGCAGCTTATGGAGTTCCTTCAATATATCTTTATGGAATAGGCATTGCATTGCTTTTATTTGTCTTGCTGGTTGTTGGAAGAAACCCAGATGATGAAAGATGTTTTTATAAAGTAAAAAATAAGTTAAATAAAAAACCGGAAAGTGCTGTAAATATTGAGCGATGCACGGTTGGTAATAATTAGAGCTGGACATAAGAAAAATTTAAGAGCATAAGTTCGCCTTCAATATTTTAAAGGAGAATAAAATATGTTGGGAAAACTGAAACAAATAAATAAATTAAGAAAATTGCAAAAAGAGCTTGGTAGAGAGAAGATGGATGTTGAAAAAAACGGTGTTGTTGTAACAATTAATGGAAATATTGAAATAGTTAATATTAAGCTTAATCCTAATTTAGATACAAGTGGTCAGGAGAAGGCAATTAGAGATTGTGTTAATGATGCTGTAAAAAAGATCCAATATGTTGCTGCACAACGCATGCAGGAGTTCGGCAGTTTAGGTGATTTTGGATTATAGGTTCTTAAAAACCCCATCAAGCAGATCAAAATTCCGTACAGATTATTGTGTGGTGTTTTTTGTCATTGCGAGCGAAGTGAAGCAATCTTGTGTGCTGGATCCCGCGGTCGAGAGGCTGTGTCATAATTGTTTTTTGCTGTCATCCTCGCGTCCGCCATAGGACGGATCAGCCTCTGGCTGAAAGGCGGGGATCCGCAACGTGTTGATTTTACTGGATTCCTGCCTGCGCAGGAATGACAAAAAAGACCAAAAAAGCAATTGCGACACAGTCTCCGAGCCGCGGGATGACAATGAGATCGCCGCGCGGTCTTTGTCCTCGCGATGACAACGATACATTCACTTCACGCTTGTCATTGTGTGGTGGTTTTTATCATTGCGAGCGATCAAATAGCGCCCGCCAGAGGCGGATCAGCCTTTGGCGGAAAAAACTGCGTATCGTGCGCACCCTGAAGGGTGCGGCTACAATCCCGTCAGATTGGGCTATAACTCCAACCTATCTTCATATTCCTTTGCTTTTTGATCATATTCTTTTGAAGTTTTTTCTAGCTGAAGAAAAAGCTCGTCGATAGATTCTTGCGTGTCTTGTATTTCGCGGGATATTTTAACAAGATCGTCAATATTCTGGTTTTCTGTAGCATGTTTCAGGGCCTCATTTGCGCTGTGTAACTCTTTTTCAAGTTTGTGTATTTTATTTTCCAGATCATCAATCTTTTGTTTTAATGGTTTTAATATTTTTGATTTTTCCTGAATGATCTGGGAGCGTTGTTTTCTGAGATCTTTTTTATTTACCTTTATTGTGTTTTCTTTTGGTTTGTCGTTCTCTTCATCTTCCCAGCCAACCCTGCTTAAGAAATCGTCATATCCTCCATGAAAAAGTTCCACGTTTCCACGTTGAAATACTAGAAGTTTGGTGGCAACTGCGCGCAGAATCATTTCATCATGCGTAACAATTACAACTGCTCCCTTAAATTCATTAATACTGTCTACCATGGATTCAATAGATTGAAGGTCAAGATGATTGCTTGGTTCATCAAGCAATATAAGATTAGCTGGGCTTGCTACAATTTTACCAAGAAGAACTCTGCTCTTTTCTCCTCCTGACAGAACCGACACCTTTTTCTTTGCCTTGTCTCCGCCGAACATCATTATTCCGCATATAGACATTACTGAGCCTTTGCCAAGATTTGGATTAGAATTGGATATCTCTTCCTCAACAGTTAGATTTTTGTTCAAGCGAAGTATGTTTGTTTGTCCGAAGAAAGCTGTTTGAGCATTGATGTTGGCTTTGACTGTTCCATGAACTGGAGCAAGTTCCTCTGCCATGAGCCTTAAGAGGGTTGATTTTCCTTTTCCATTTTTCCCGATTACACCTATTCTGTCATTGCCTTTAATTTGGAATGTCAGATTTTTAATAAGTGGTATTTTGTTATTAAAGTGAAAGCTTAGGTTGTGTATCTCCATCATATGTCTGCCTGCAAAAGGATGATAGCGGAATCTAAATTCCAAATCATCTATCTTCTCGAGCTGGGTTCTTACCTGTGTTTTTTGCAGTTTTTTTATTCTGGAACGGACAGATGGAACTATGGCTGCCTTGGCTTTGTATTTATTTACAAAATCCTCCATTTGTTTTCGTTCCCTTTCTTCATTTATTCTTGTTTTTTCATATGTCTCTTCTGTTTGTTCGATGAGAGAGATCAGCTTGGATGTGTTTCCATGAACTTTGTAAATCTTTTTTCTATGAAGCATTGCAGTATGTGTTGTGACTTCATCAATAAAATCTCTGTCATGGGATATTATTATTAATTCATTCTCCCATGATTTTAAGAATTTTGTAACCCATCTTATTGATACAATATCCAAATAATTGGTCGGTTCATCTAATAGAAGCAGGCTGGGATTTGATATAAGGGTTCTTGCTAAAGACAGCCTGACCTGAAATCCACCTGAGAGCTCTTTTGGTGATTTATTAAGATCATCATTTGTAAATCCAAGCCCGAAAAGGATTTTCTCTACTTTGTATTCATTGTATATTTCATCTTTAGGCAATCCCTGACAACCGGTTTTAAGCACAGTTGGTTCATTAAAATCCAGATGTTGCTCTAAATAACCTATGTTGTAATTTTTAGGTATATAGATATTTCCATCATCAGAAGAAACCTCACTTGTAATTAATTTAAATAAAGTTGTTTTTCCACTGCCGTTTCTTCCGATAAGTCCAAGCCGTTCAGATTTAGACATATGAATGGAAATGCCGTTGAATATAATATCTCCACCAAAAGATTTATGTATGTTGTCCAGTCTAATCATAAGTATATGGCGGGTATATGAATTGCCTAAAAAAGTAAATTAAAAATACTCTGACCTGTTATTGTGAGGATTGTGACTAAGATTCCTGCTAATGTAACCCCTATGATGTTGGCTATAATAGTTTTGCGATAGCTGATGCCAAGGAGATATGCGCCCAAAACTCCGGAATAGCTTCCGCTTCCTGGAAGAGGCACAGCAATAAATAGCGCCACTCCTATAGTTCCCCATTTTTTCACATATGGATGAATTTTATTCTGGGCTCGAATTACAAACTTATTCCAAAACTTTTCTATTACAGGAATTCTTTCAAGGATTTTAATTAAACGATCTATTATGGGATATAAAACAATGCCCAATATAATATTTGAGATAACGCACACAAAAAATACATACAGCCACGGCTCGCCCATTCCGCTAACTGTGATGCCAAATGGCAGCTCCAGCGTTCCGTTTAAAATTCCATATGGAATTGAAGCCCTGAGTTCAAATGTTGGAATTAGTGTTATGGCAAAAAGAATTAATATGTTTAGCATAGCCGAACACATCTCTCATACATTGAGTGTTGTCAATGGTTGTAGTGGGTTGTTGAAAAAGACTTGGTTTGATTTTAGAAATTAAGAATTACTTCAAGGATTTCGTTTTCATCAACTTTAATGTTTATCCATTTTTTAAGCAGCACACTTGCTTCAGGATCAACATATCCGGCTTCAAGATAATAGCTGTCCGGTTGAATTTCAAATATTTGCCAGTCATCTCCTGTATCTCCTCCAACCAGCTGATGGTCTGACCCATATTTGAATATTTTAAAATGGCATTTTATTATCTGATTATTTGCACCCCTGCCTATAATCTTTAGTTTTCCAGCAGTAAATATTGCTTCATGGCTAACTTGTTTGCCTACTTTTACATCTATATCCTTAATCCTGATTGTAGGTTTTGTGTTTTGTTCATCTTCCATGTTAAGTGCGCTTACATCATAGATGCCTTCCGGCACTTCAAATGTAATCCAGTCTGATGATGGAGGTGCTGTTACAAAAAGATCATCTGTCCCGCCTCTGTATACACTGAATGATGAATTAATAGCTTGTCCCTTTGCATTGGTTCCTCTTACGCGCAATGTTCCAAGTATAAACTGGGCAGTTTTGCTTATTGGTTGTGTTGCTGTTATTTCAATATTAGTTATCAGCACCGTTGGTTTTGGTTCAGTATCAATTAGTTTTGAAGCAAGTACTTCATATTTTCCCGGAGGGATTGGTATTGTCACTGATTTTTCAGTTGTTGATAGCGACACTTTTGCAATTATATCTCCTTCAGGTAATATCTTAATATTAAAGATTGCAGGGATTGGTTTTCCAGTGTTGTCCAAGGCATTTAATGTCAGGGCTCCCATTTCAAATGAGACAACGACTTTTGTTGTTTCAGATGCTTTTACTATTATTCCTGAAACTTTTGTTCGCGGGTTTGCAATCATCTCAGGATCTTGTCCTATAAATATAATATCATATGAACCCGGTGATATAGTAACGTTTCCGCCTTCATTGGTTAATGCTCCGCTGGTAAATACTTTATTTGAGTTATCACTTTTATAAATCTGAAAAATAAAAGGCAAAGGTATGTTCTGAGTTGTTATGCCTTTCATTGTTATTGTTCCTTCCTGAAACAGGAAAGGCACACTAATTGACTCTCCTTGTTTAACTGTTATATTTTGTTCTGTAATACTAACTTGTTCAGCAGCGATACCTTCCTGAATGGCAGTTATATCATAACTGCCAGGTTCAAGAAATATGGTTTGAGAGTCGCTAAAACTATTTGCTTCAGCAAAAAGTTTTGGAGAACCAGCAGCTCTTATTTCATATGTGGCATTTGTAAGTTTAGCATTGGCATCAGTTGTTGAAAGCGTTATTGCACCAAAATCAAAATTGATGGTTTGCTCTACTTTTGTTTTTTCAAGAATTTGTACGCCCTTAATAACCTTAACTGGTTTTTTTAGTTCAGGAGACCCAGCATATTCAACCATTATATCGTATATGCCAGCAGGAAGGCTTAATAGTTTTGTCCCAAAGCTATCAGTCTTTTTTACGATTTCATTGCTTGATCCCTTGAACACTGTGATTGAAGTAGAGATGGGAGTGGCGCCAACTACGGTTGATAAGCGGAGGTTGTAAGGCACTTTTGAATTAACTGCCTCATCCAAGGCTTTTCTTAATTCACTTTCATTGCGTGCTAGATGGAATTTTCCGTCAGAGTTTGAAGCAATGCATTCTATTTTTTGAGCATCCTCCTGACTAATATCAAATCCAATAACATGTATCGATGTGTTTGGAAAATTTGTATGAATAGCTTTTGCTGTCTCACACGGATCTGTTTCGCAGGTATCCATTCCATCTGCTATTAAAACTATTATCTGATCTACATTTGTCATAGGAGGAAAATCATTACTTGCAGCATCTAAAGCTGCTGCAATTGGACTTTCTCCTTTTGCTTCAAGAGGAGCTAAAATCTCTTTAATGCTATCTAGGTCAGGTTCGCTGACTGGATAGATTAATTTTGTATCTGAACAATCTCGGTTTGTTAAAGGTTTTTCTGAACCAAATATTCTTATTCCAACGTTTCTTGGAAATTCTGTTTGTTTTAAAGAAAGAATTATATCTTCAACAGCTCTTTTTTGTATGTCGAATTTGCTGGATACAGTAGCTGAAAATAAAGCTGTTTGGCTTCCTGATGCATCTAAAATTATATCTATGTTTGTTTTAGCATCTACTATTTTTGGAGAGAATGTAACTTCTGTAGCTTCTGTTTTTGTTTTTAAGGTATCTTCAGTTTCTGTTGGTTCAGGAGGGACAATTAAGGTGGTAGCAATCTCTTTGGGTGTGTTGTTAACATCTGCATCTGTGTTCATTTCCAGAACAGTGGTTCCCAAAGATTTTATTGTGTCAGGTTCTGTTTTAGCTGGCATTGACTGAGGAGCAGTAGGTGCATCTTCTCCTGCTGGCATTGATTCAGGTGGATTAATTAAGGGTTTTTCAGGTGTTACAGTCTCTGTTGGATTAACTGAAACATCCGAAGTTTCAGCTGCTTGAGATTCATTTGTTGGTGTTGTATTAAGCGCCATGTCTTTTTGAGCTGAATCAGAGATATCTTTTACCGCTGTTTCATTTTCATGTTTTGGAGGGGTTAAAACAGGGGCTTCTATTTTTTGTGTTACCCTAATGTTTTTTTCTTCTGTTAAAGGTGTTTTATCTGTTTTTTGTTTGCAGGCGGTTATAAGTAAGGAAGTGCTTAAAATTATTAGACCTATTGATATAAACTTTCTTTTAAACATGTCTATTTTTTAGCATAAGAAGAAATATTTGGAAATAGACTTCTTACATTTAGTCGTTAGTCAATTATACACTAAGGGAGTGGTGGAAAATGAACTTTTTCGTCATTGCGGGCATAAAGGCCGCGGCGATCTCGTATATTCAACCACAAACATTTCTTCAAAAGGTAGTCGCACCCTTCAGGGTGCGTAATCTGTGCAGGATTTTGATATAGCCCCCGCAAAACAAAATGACCAACTCTGCACATGAGTAATAAGAGAGATT
>CAZLRI010000055.1:0-10683 GCA_964561745.1 uncultured Pseudobdellovibrionaceae bacterium
TGGAATCTCGGTTGGCACAGATGGAGCGCCTTCTCCATTATGAGAAGTTCCCCAACTCCATACTGTACCATCTGTTTTCAGTGCCAAAGAATGTAATCCACCAGCTGCAATTGCTGCGACATTATCAATCCCTGTTACCTGATGAAGAACACCCGACTCAGCACTCAATCCACCAATATCTTCTCCACTATCATATCCTAATTGATAGTACCTGTTTTCACCAAATGCCCACACAGTACCATCTTCTCTAAGAACCAAAGTATGCCATCCTCCACTTGCAATCTGAATCGATTCAGACAAAGACAATTCTGCTTCATCAGCATTATCAATAAGAAAATTTAATACATTTAGATTTGAATCACTGCTTGTTTGCATTGTCATACGGAATGTTAACACAAGATTATTTAATGCCCTGTATGCAAAAACAACTCTCCTACCTTGTTCATCTAAAGCAGTTTTTCGCTCCGTCTGACAACAAAGAAGAAGAAACAAAAAAGCCGGATGAGATTATCATCCGGCTTATGTTTAATATTTTCAGGATCTGCTTATTTACATGTCTTTTTAAAGTAATCAACCAGATCCAGTTTTTCCCATGTGAAATCCGGATCATTACGGCCGAAATGGCCATAAGCTGATGTTTTGGCAAAGATCGGTCTGCGCAAGTTCAAGTGATCGATCATAGCTCCGGGTGCCATACTAAAACGTTCGCGAATTGCCACTAAAATCTTCTGAGGTTCTACTTTTCCGGTATTATGTGTGTCGATAAAAACAGATAATGGCTCGCGGCTGCCGATTGCATATGCAAGCTGAATTTCGCATCTGTCAGCCAAGTCAGCAGCAACAATATTTTTCGCCAAATAGCGTGCAAAATAAGCAGCTGTTCTGTCAACCTTTGTGGGATCCTTGCCTGAAAAAGCTCCACCACCATGATTGCCTACCCCGCCATAAGTATCAACAATGATCTTCCTGCCAGTGCAGCCTGTATCAGCTACCGGCCCGCCAATTACAAATCTGCCTGTGTTGTTAATATATAATTTTGTTTCATTATCCAGCAAAGATCCACATACTGGTGTGATAACAGTCTTACGAATATCTTCACGCAGTTTCTCTGTTGTAACATCTTCATCATGCTGAGTTGCCAACACAATACCAGTAATACGCTTTGGTTTGCCGTTTTCATACTCAAGAGTAACTTGCGTTTTGCCGTCTGGGCGCAAATATGGGAGTTCTTTGTTCTTGCGTGCTTCTGTTAAGCGCATTGCAAGCTTCTGTGCATACATGATTGGTGCCGGCATATATTCTGGTGTTTCTTTTGTGGCATAGCCTGACATCATTCCTTGATCACCTGCTCCATAATCATCCCCTGATTTTGAAGGATCAACGCCCATTGCAATATCAGGACTCTGTGCATTAATAGAAGTTAATATTCCAACACTCTTATAATCAAAACTATATTCTGGTTTTGTATAACCAATATCAGCCAGAACACTCCTTACCACATCCTTAACATTAACATATGCTGTGGTTGTAATCTCACCGGTAACCAATATAAAACCGCTGCCGGCTATTGTTTCACAACCAACCCTTGCTTTTGGATCTTCAGCAATGATTCTGTCTAATACAGTATCAGATATGCGGTCGCATACCTTATCTGGATGACCTTCTGTTACAGACTCTGAGGTAAATGAATAAATACCATTTTTTAACATAAAATCTCCTTTCTTGTTTATCCTGCTATTATGCAAAAACCTGAATGCCTTAGAATATTTTAATAGCCAATGCAACATATTTTATCCAATGCCTTTCTCGAACTTAGCCTTTATTCACAATCTGTTTTATCCTTGAAAAAAGGCCTAAAAACATATTTACATCTTTATGCCTTAAACCACTTCTTCCAAATAACCCGCTAAAAGACTTAATGATTTTGCCTCTGAGCTTTCCCTTGTCCTTGTCATCATAGTCCAATAAAATCAAGGTGTTGTTCAGATCTGACAAAACCGGAGCTATTTCCTTTTTTGAAACAAAAACAGGACGTTGATCATCAACATCATCTTCTTTTTTTAAGATTTTAAATAATTCATGACAGGTCAACATTACAGCCTGAGCAAGATTCAAAGATGGATATGCTGGTGATGTTGGAATCGTTATTATTTCATCACACTGCCTTAATTCCTTTGTATTTAACCCATCATCTTCTCTGCCAAAAACAATTGCTACCCGCCCTTTCTTTGCCCTAGCCAAAATCTTAGCAAAAGCTCTTTTGTATTCACCTACTGGAGGTCTTCTTTTACCTTTCCGCCTGCTAAACCCAACAACATATGATATATCAGATATAGCATCATCCAGTGAGGTTTTCACACATGCATTATCTAAAACATCAGTGGCATTACATGCCCATTTATATGCATTTCTGGTCTTGAACATAACAGGATTAATCAAACGCAAATCAAAAATACCGCAATTTTTGATAGCACGAGCTATCATCCCGATGTTCTCATCTCCTTGCGACTCTACCAATACAACACTTATATTCTTTAACATAAGAGTAAAATTATTATTCTATGTCTTGATCTTTTACAAATAAAATCGTATTTTGCTTACAATTATGAACCAACCTGAGAACAGAAGAAAATTTGCGCGTTTGGATCTGGCTTTAACAGTTAGTTATAAAGTTTCTGATCAAATCAATACCAGTTCTGATTCAATAGAAACTTCATCCAGTGATATAAGCATTGGCGGATTAAGGCTAATGACCCCTACTCCTCTTAAAAACAGCACTTTGCTGGACCTAAACATTATTCTTCCTGATGATGAAGAAAATCCAATTGAAGCAACTGGCAAGGTTATATGGCAAACAAAGATATCTTCAACCAGTTATGAAACCGGCGTCATGATCAATGGCATCAATAATTCTGATAAAAAACGCTTTATGGAGTTTGTTTTTGATCAGATGTCAAAAATTGTAACAAAATAACAAGAAAACACCTCACGCCCCCCTTTCACAAGCATTGACTTTCCCAAAATCAGTTTGTAATAAGATCATCTAATCTTAAATTTTAAGCCTATCTCAATTAAGGAGGAAAAATGCCAACTGAATTCAGAAACGAACCTTTTACTGACTTTACAAACCATGAAAACAAAAAACTGATGGAGTCGGCGTTAACTAAAGTTGCTTCTGAATTTGACCGCGAGTATCCAATTGTTATTGGCAAAGAAAATATAATAACTGAAAACAAGATCAAATCATTTAACCCATCAAACAAAACCGAAATAGTTGGAATTGCCCAAAAAGGCACAGTTGCCCTTGCTGAAAAAGCAATTGATGTGGCACTAAAAACATTTCATTCATGGAAAAATACAAAACCATCTGAACGAGCTGATTATCTTTTTAAAATAGCTGACCTGATGCGCCAGAAAAAACACGAGCTGTCTGCCACAATGGTATATGAAATAGGAAAAAGCTGGGCAGAAGCTGATGCTGATACTGCTGAAGCTATTGATTTTTGCGAGTTTTACGGTCGCGAAGCACTTCGCTATGCAGAGGGGCAACCTTTAGTACAATGGCCCGGCGAGACCAATAAACTTACATATCTCCCATTAGGAGTTGGTGCGGTCATCCCACCGTGGAATTTTCCATGCGCAATCCTAGTTGGAATGACTGCTGCTTCTGTGGCAACCGGCAATACAGTTGTTCTAAAACCAGCAAGTGACACACCAATTATTGCTGCAAAATTTATGGAGATCGTTCAAAAATCAGGTTTACCAGCTGGTGTTATCAATTTTGTAACAGGCAGCGGATCAGATGTCGGCGAAACTTTTATCAAAAGCCCGAATATACGTTTTGTAAGCTTTACAGGTTCAAAAGAAGTTGGGCTTCATATTGTTGAAGAATGTGGAAAGACAAAAACAGGTCAAAACTGGATTAAACGATTTATTGTTGAAATGGGAGGCAAAGACGCAATTATTGTTGATGAAGAAGCAGACATTGATTCAGCTGTAGAAGGTGTAGCAGTCGCTGCTTTTGGATTTCAAGGGCAAAAATGTTCAGCTTGTTCAAGGGCAATAGTTTTAGAAAAAATCTATGATACATTCTTAACAAAACTTGTTGATAGAGTAAAAAAAATAGCAGTTGGTCCAACAAAAGATTTTAATAATTATATGGGGCCAGTCTCTAGCGAATCAGCTTATAAAAAAATCATGGATTATATACAAATCGGGGAAAAAGAAGGCAGACTGCTTTGTGGAGGCGAATCAATAGGCAGCTCCGGCTATTTTATTCAACCCACTATTATAGCAGATATTGATCCAAATGCCAGAATCGCACAGGAGGAGATATTCGGTCCAGTGCTTGCTGTAATAAAAGCCAAGGATTTTGATACAGCTCTTACGATTGCAAATGGTACACAATATGGTTTAACCGGTGCTGTTTATACAAAAAATGTGAATAAAATTGAAAAAGCAAAACAGGAATTTTTCGTAGGCAATCTTTATATTAACAGAAAATGCACTGGCGCCTTAGTTGGAGTACAGCCATTTGGCGGATTTAATATGTCGGGGACAGATTCTAAAGCTGGCGGTCAAGATTATCTACTGCAATTTTTGCAGGCAAAGTCGATATGCGAAAAAATTAATCGATAAAATTTTCTTCCACCTTGATGGGGGAAGCTAGGCCTTTGACAATCTTATTTATATCTTAAGGTAGGCACAAAAGATTGTCATCCTCGGACTCGATCCGAGGATCCAGAAAACCTAGATTCCGGATCTCCTCCAAAGGCGGATCAGCGAAAGTCCGGAATGACAAATGTGAATTAAATTGTCGAAGCACTAGATGGGGGTGATTTTCCCCCTCCCTAACCCTCCCCACTCCGCCAAAGGCGGATCAGCCTCTGGCTGAAAGTGGGAGGGAATTTAAGAAATGGTCAACTAACAAATTAATTAATATGTCATTACTTTTTTTCTTTGCAAAAAGATTTATAGCCGGCGAAACCATTGAGGAAATGCTGCGCGTTGCCAAACTTCTTAAGGGACAGGGTTTTGCTACTACTGTTGATAATCTCGGCGAACATGTCGGCAATATTGATGAATCAAAACAAGCGGTTGATCTTTATCTAAATATTTTAAGGGCGCTGAAAAAACATAATCTTGATATTAATGTATCAGTTAAACCAACCCAGATCGGTCTTGAGATAAGTCCTGATCTGTGTTTTGAAAATCTTAAGATCATAGCACAGGAAGCACATGGTTTAGGAGGGTTTGTCCGTGTTGATGCTGAAGGTTCAGATACTACATCAGCTACAGTAGATGTTATAAAAGAGGTTCGGGATTTGGGTCTGCCAGTAGGCGCGGTTATTCAATCTATGTTAAGACGCAGCGCAACTGACCTTGTGTCTTTTCTTGAATCAGGAATAAAGATCAGACTTTGCAAAGGAGCTTACAAAGAACCTGTTGATATTGCATATCAGGATAAAAAAGAGGTTGACCGCCAATATGTAGCTTTAATGAAACGGCTGTTAACATCAGGAATCCATCATGGAATTGCAACTCATGATGATAAAATAATTGAAGAAACAAAAAAATTTGCAAAACAATGTGGAATAGCTAAAGACAGATTTGAATTTCAGATGCTATTAGGCATACGCCCTAAATTCCAGCAAAAGCTTGTAAATGATGGTTGGAAAGTGCGAGTATATGTTCCATTTGGAAAATCATGGCTTCCATATACTTACAGGCGACTTCGCGAACGCAAGGAAAACATCTGGTTTGTAGCAAAGAATTTTTTCAGGCAATAACTATTGGGAGGTAAAACATGTCTCACCGTTCAACAAAAGAATATCTAAATGAAGTGGAGAAAGTCAGTGCAAAAAACTACCACCCTCTTCCGGTTGTATTAACAAAAGGAGAAGGCTGCTGGGTCTGGGATGTAGAAGGTAAAAAATATCTGGACATGCTGTCTGCATACTCTGCTGTAAATCAAGGGCATAGGCATCCCAAAATTATCAAAGCATTAAAAGATCAGGCTGATCGCATAACACTGACAAGCAGGGCTTTTCATAATGACCAGATGGGTCCTTTTCTAGCGAGGCTATGTGAAGTCAGCGGTTATCAAAAAGCCCTGCCCATGAATACCGGCGCAGAAGCTGTTGAAACAGCTCTTAAAGCAGCCAGAAGATGGGGATATCTGAAAAAGGACATTGATCAGGATGCTGCTGAAATAATAGTTTGCGCTGACAATTTTCACGGCAGGACTATTACAATTGTAAGTTTTTCAACAGAGGAATTATACAAAGATGGGTTTGGTCCAATTACTCCTGGCTTCAAAACTATTCCTTTTGGAAACACTGATGCACTGGAAAAAGCAATTAATCAAAACACCTGCGCATTTTTAGCAGAACCTATTCAGTGTGAAGCTGGAGTAAACATTCCTCCATCTGGTTATTTAACAAAAGTTCGGGAAATAACAAAAAAGCATAACATACTTTTTATGGCAGACGAAATTCAAACCGGACTTGGAAGAACCGGAAAAATGTTTGCCTGCGACCATGAAAACATCAAACCTGACGTAATGATTGTAGGTAAAGCATTAGGCGGTGGCGTATATCCTGTGTCCGCCATACTTGCAAATGAAGAAGTAATGGATGCTTTTGTCCCGGGTAATCACGGTTCAACCTTTGGAGGGAATCCGCTTGGAGCAGCTGTTGGCCTTGCTTCTTTAAATGTATTGGTAGATGAAAAACTCCCAGAAGCAGGTCTTGAAATGGGCAACTATATCCTGAAACAACTTTCTAATTTTGAGTCAAAATACATAAAAGAGATTCGCGGCAAAGGTCTGATTGTTGGAATTGAAATAAAAAAGGATTTTGGAAAAGCACGGCTGTTTTGTGAAGAAATGATGAAACAGGGAATTCTCGCTAAAGAAACACACGATCAGGTAATTCGCATATGCCCGCCTCTTATCATAGATAGAAAAACAGTTGATTGGGCATTGGAAGTAATCAGAAAGGTTCTAGTGCTTTGACAATTTAATTCTCATTTGTCGTTCCAGACTTTCGCTGATCCGCCTTTGGAGGAGATCCGGAATCTAGGTTTTCTGGATCCTCGGATCGAGTCCGAGGATGACAATCTTTAACGATAATTAAATTGATCAAGCACTTGTGCCTTTCCTTAAAATAAAAATAAAATTGTCAGAGGCCTAACAAAATGACACTTGAAAAATCCTACACCCCGCAAAACGTTGAAGACAAATGGTATAAGAAATGGATGGATAATGGTCTGTTTGAAGCAGATGAAAAATCTAAAAAAGAACCTTACTGCATTGTCATTCCACCTCCAAATGTAACCGGCGTTCTCACAATGGGTCATGTTCTTAATAATACACTTCAGGATATTCTTGTCAGACGCAAAAGAATGCAGGGATTTGAAGTTTTGTGGCTACCTGGCACTGATCATGCTGGAATAGCAACACAAACCGTGGTTGAGAAAACACTTAAAAACCAGGGGAAGATAAAACATCGCGATGACATGGGCAGAGCAGCGTTTGTTAAACAGATCTGGGAGTGGAAACACAAGCATGGAAATATTATCATTCAGCAGTTAAAAAAACTGGGTTGTTCCTGTGACTGGTCAAGGCTTGTATTTACAATGGATGGTTTAGATGCCAGCAACAAAAACCCGCGCATAGACTATTCTCTTTGTGTAAAAGAGATCTTTGTAAAACTTTTTGAAAAAGGCCTTATTTACAGGGGCAAGCGCATGGTAAACTGGTGCCCGGTGAGCCAAACAGCGCTTAGCGATGAAGAAGTTATTATGAAGGAAGTAGACGGTCATCTGTGGTATTTTAAATATCCGCTCCTTGATGAAAACAATTCTCCGATACATAATAAGTTTATCATTGTTGCAACAACAAGACCTGAAACTATGCTGGGTGACGAAGCTGTAGCAGTGCATCCAGAAGATGAAAGATATAAAGATCTTGTCGGAAAAAAAGTTCTTCTTCCCCTTCTTAGCAAACCAATACCAATTATTGCTGATGAAGTTGTTGAAAGAAAGTTTGGAACCGGAGCTGTAAAGGTCACACCTGCACATGATCCTGTAGATTATGAAATAGCTATAAGGCACAACCTTCCATTCACAGTAGTAATTGGGCCAAATGGTATCATGACTTCAAATGCAGGAGAACGATATGAAGGTCTTGATAGATTTGAATGCAGAAAAGCTGTTGTCGCAGATCTTGAAGAATGGAAGCTTCTGCATGAGGTTAAAGCATATCGGCATAATGTCGGTTTTAGCGAACGGGCTGATGTGCCAATAGAACCAACTCTTAGTTCCCAGTGGTTTTTAAAATATCCTCAACAGAAGGCAAGCACTGATGCTGTGCTTAATGGAGATATAAAATTCTGGCCAGACAGATGGTCAAAGGTATTTGCACACTGGATGGATAACTTAAAAGACTGGTGCATCTCAAGACAACTCTGGTGGGGACACCGAATTCCAGTTTGGTATTGCACGAACGACGAACCACGAACCACGAATCACGAGAAATGTCCTCCAATTGTATCAATAGAAACACCCAAAAAATGTCCGAAATGTGGCGGGAAAAAATTAAAGCAGGATGAGGATGTTCTGGACACATGGTTTTCATCATGGTTATGGCCATTTGCAACGCTCGGCTGGCCAAACAAAACCAAAGAATTAGAAAAATTCTATCCAACATCTGATTTAGTAACTGGTCCTGATATAATCTTCTTCTGGGTTGCAAGAATGATCATGGCTGGATTTGAATTTGTAGGCAAAAAACCTTTCTCTAACGTTTACTACACCGGGATTATAAGAGATTCGCTAGGCAGAAAGATGTCCAAGAGCCTTGGCAATTCACCTGACCCGCTTGATCTAATCGAAAAATACGGAGCAGATGGACTCCGCTTTGGTTTAATGTTAATAGCTCCCAAAGGGCAGGATATCTTATTTTCCGAAGACAGATTAGAGATAGGTCGAAATTTCTGTAATAAGCTATGGAATGCAACAAGATTCATTTTAATGAATACGCCAGAGGACAAAAAACTTGAGACTAAAGACCAGAAACTCAATCTTAGCGATAAATGGATCCTAAATAAACTTGAACACACAATACGCGAGGTTAATCTTAATCTTGATAAGTTTGATTTTGACAGCACAGCTAGGGCTTTATACCAATTTGTATGGAGAGATCTCTGCGATTGGTATGTTGAACTCTCCAAGGTTCATTTATATGAAGAAACTGATTCTAAAAAAGAAGCTTCCATAAACACACTTCTTAAAACTCTTTCATCAACTATTAAACTGCTCCACCCTTTTATGCCGTTTATAACAGAAGAGATATGGCATCAACCTGAACTGCAAAACATAAATGAAAAAATAAGTATAATGAAATCTGAATTTCCTGTGCCTCAAAAAACAATACCGTTTGAAAAAGAAGCAGCTGATTTTGAAATAGCAAAGCAGATCATTGATGCAATCCGAAATATCAGAGGTGAGCATAATATTAAACCTAAACAGCAGATCGATGTAACAATTAAAGTTACTTCGCAGGATGAGAGAAATCTAATAGACAAGCATAGCGAATATATATTGAAGCTTTCATCAATTAAAACACTCGATATAACTGATAAATTGGCAGACACAAAAGATGTTTCAACAGCTGTTATCGGCGGACTAACTATCTTAGTGCCACATCAAGGACTTGTTGATGTTGAATCAGAAAAACTGAGGCTTGAAAAAGAGATTTCAAAATCAGAAAAGGAAAAAGAGATTGTAGAAAATAAATTGCAAAATGAATCATTTGTAGCAAGGGCGCCAAAACCAGTCGTGGAAAAGGAACAAAACAGACTAAATGAGCTTAATGATAAACTGGAGAAATTACAGAAAGCATTAAAATCGATGAGCTTTTGAGAGTTAAGCGATGGACGCACATCGCCCATCGAATACCGCACAACGTGTCTCGTCCTGATATAGGTTGACACTTGCAAAAGGGAGGCAGGTGAGGAATGGGTAGATTAATAAGTTATAGTGAAGCATTCAAGATGCAGGTAGTAAACGAGTTGGATAGCGGGAAATATGATACAATAAGTGGTGCAGCGCGAGCATATGAAATAAGGGGCGGAGATACAGTTAGAAAATGGATTATTAAATATGGGAAGAATCAACAGTTAAGAAAGGTGGTAAGAGTGGAAACAGTAAAGGAAATAGATGAACGACAGCAATTGCGAAAAGAAGTGAAGAAGCTGAAAAGCGCAGTGGCTGATCTGCATCTGGACAAGAAACTTGAAACAGCATTTTTAGAGATAGCATGCCAGAGGTTAGGGATAAGCGTGGAAGAGTTTAAAAAAAAGAACGTTGTAAAGCAATAGAGGTTGTGCATAAGGAGGCAACAAGAAAGCGGGTAATAATAGCTGCACTGTGTAGGAAGGTTGGTATGAGTCGTCAGAATTATTATGCAGTAAAAGTTAAGAGGCGTCGAGAAGCAGTAGATGAGGGATTGGTGGTGGATCTTGTGAGGAGAGAGCGGAAGTTGCAGCCACGCATAGGATGTAGGAAATTGCATTACATGCTAACAGCGGAACTGGAATCGAATAATGTTAGCATAGGAAGAGACAGATTGTTTGAAATTCTTGGGGCAAGGGATATGTTGATAGAACCTAAGCGGTCATT
>CAZLRI010000056.1:0-10629 GCA_964561745.1 uncultured Pseudobdellovibrionaceae bacterium
AAACCATTTTAATAAAATCATAGTTAATTACAAAATCCTCCATTCACCTCCATTAAAAGCAAATTTCTCTTATCACTCATGTGCAGAGTTGGTCATTTTGTTTTGCGGGAGCTATAGATAGTTTTTTATATTATTTGCAGTTGATTGTGCGTGCCCAATTGTATCTGAAACCGATATTCCGCTAAAATAGCTGCCAGTCATAAATATGCCGGGCAGTTTTTCAAGGCAAGCTTCAAGTTTATTTAAGCGGGACATGTGTCCGATTGTGTATTGTGGTATGGCTTGCCCAATTCTTCTTATACTCCAAAATAATGGTTCAGATGTTATTCCCATTGTTTTTTCAAGCCCGTATTTTATATGTGAAATAAGCTCTTGATCATCAAGGTTTATTGCATCTGGATCAGTTGCTCCTCCGATAAAATTTGTTAATAACACTTCATCTTCAGGAGATCTGTTGGTAAATAATGTGGAAGACCAGATGCTGCCAAGCATTCTGATTCTCTCATTTCTTGGGACAAGAAAACCAAAGCCATCAGGTCTAATAGGCAGATCTTTTTTTCTGAATGCTGTATGAACAACCACCAGATGTATATAAGGGATATCCACTAATATTGGAAAAATTTCTGGAATAAGTGGCATAAGAAGGCGGGCGGTCTCGTTTGGGGGTGTTGCAAAGACCAGCGCGTTTCCTCTTATCACTTCTTTGTACTGATTTATGTTTACTGTCCACAGCTTGTTAGACAGAGATTTGATTGATTCAACAGATGCATTGGTTTTTATGTTCTTTTTTATTTTATCGTAGATGGCAGCTGTTAAAGTTTCCATGCCCCATTTAAATGACACAAGATTGCTGTTTTTGAGATGACCAGCAAGGTGTTTCATTCCTTTAAATATGCTTTTATATTTATCTTCGATTTCAACAAGTTTTGGAAATATGCTTTTTATCTCCAGTTGATAAGGGTCTCCTGCATATACGCCTGAGACAAATGGATCGACCAGATTATCTAAGATCTCCGTGCCAGCCCTTCTTTTAACAAATTCAGCAAGTGATTCTGTGTCTTGTGTTTTGCTTCTGATTAAAGGTTCACATAAAGCTCGGATTTTACCTCTTGTTGTAAGTAGTCTTGAGGAGATAAACGAGCTTGGAGATTTTGGGACCAATCGCAATTTCCCATTTTTATAGATATAGCGTTTTTTTGAAACCTTATCATTTGTGACACACTGATTATTTAAATTAAGATCAGATATTAAATTGGCTATGGAATCTGATGTGCTAAGAAAAGTATTAGGACCATATTCAATTATGTATTTATTGTTTTTCAGAACAGTATTAAGCGCTCCGCCAACACGATTCTCTTTTTCTATTAAAGTTACATCAAACCCTTGCTTAATAAGCGAATAAGCTAAAGAAAGCCCTGCGATACCTCCGCCAATTACAACAACTTTTTTCATATGTTTTGTTTTACCATATTGCTTAACATTTCTATTAGTTTGGGAGAATCTCCGGGCAAAGATGTTCGCACCACTGTTGTTTTTTCATATGTCATGAATTTATTATCTATATCAAGCTTTGTTTCAATGTTTTCAAAAAGAAAACTTATTGGAGCTATTACGCAGCTTACTTTTTGTGATGATAGCCGGTAAATTTCATCTTCAATTGTTGGGGTTGTCCATTTGCCGAACTTTGCAGCGCTTTGATATGCAATACTGTATTGAATTGAATCACCAAGCTCTTTTATTATTTTTTTTACAGTCGAGGTTATCTGATCTTCATATTCCGAGCTTTCGTTGTCTTTGGGATATGCATGAGCAGAGAATATTATATGTGTAGTTTCCCGCTGTTCTAAAGGCAGCTGGTTGATGGCAGCTTTAATACAGTCAACCCAGAGAGATATAAAAAGAGGATTGTCAAAAAAAAGAGGAGCCCAATTGACCTTGATGTCGTTTTGATACTCAATTTGCAGGTTTTGGATTCGCTCAACCATTGTATTATAGAGGTTTTCTGGCGCATGAGGGAAAAGAGAGATAAGCTTAATGCGGTTTATTGCAAAAGGTTCTTTCATCTCATCTGAGAGATTGTAAATCTCTGCAAAGGTTTTTTCTATTAAAGGGGTTCCATATAAAGCTGCAACAAAGGTTTTTGTCTTTGTTTTTTCTTCCACAGCCTTACGTAGCTTTTCTATGTTGTTTATATAAGATGGATCAAATTTTATTGATTCATATTTCTTTATACTTTTTTTTGTAGCTATTAATTCAAGTGGAAATTTTAGAAACAAGCGTGAATATAAAGGAAGAATGGTTGGAAGCTGGTCCTTAAAGATTCTACTGACAAATTGGCCGACTTCATGCTGATTTTTTGGCGATCCAAAATGTATAAATAAAGTGCAGTTCATATGGTTTTTGAAAATAAGCTTTTTTGATCAAGATATTTATCAAATATTGAAGCAATATTGCGAAGAAATAATCTACCAAACAAGGTAACATCAAATCTCTGAGACGAGTTGATTATTAAATTATCTTTTATAAGCTCGTTAAAGACAATTTCTTTGAAATAATCATTGAAATTCACACACCATATTTTTTCAAATTCAATTTTATCTATAAATTGCTGGCAGAATATTCTTTGAATAATCCAGCGCCTTATCTCATCATCCCGGGAAAGTAAAAACCCCTTAATTATCGCAGGGTTTCCAGATTCAACAGCTTTTATATAAGATTCAAGATCTTTTTCATTTTGCACATAAAGGTTTGGGAAGGAACTTATGGATGTAAGCCCAACTCCAATAAGATGAGTTAAAGGTTTTGCGCTATATCCCTGAAAGCCGCGTGAGATCTCTGCTTTTGATTTTGCTAAGCAGAGCTCATCTTCTTTTTTTGCAAAATGATCCATGCCTATGAAATCATAACCAGCTTCTGATAACAGATTGATGGCATTAACAAAAAAGGAAAGTTTATCTTCTGAACAAGGCAAAAGATCAGGGTTGATTATTTGTTGGTGTTTAAGTGTTTGAGGAATATATGCAAAATTAAATAAAGAGATTCGGTCAGGAGAGATGTTGATTATATTTTTTATTGTTAATTCAAAGTTGGTTTTTGTTTGGTTTGGCAGTCCATAACAGAGATCAATATTTATGCTTTTATAATCCAATGATCTTGCGTGGTCTATGAGATGCCTAGTTTTTTTAATATCAGCAAATTTTCTTCCACAAGCATTGAGCACTGTTTCATTTAAGTCCTGAATTCCAAAGCTAATCCTGTTAAATCCAGCGTCTTTTAAAAACCCAAGCATTTCAATTGATATATCAGGATTTGTTTCAATGCTGATCTCAGGTTGTTTGCTAAAACCAAAACATTTTAAAATATGGTTCTGTATTTTTTCTATCTGTGTTTGAGTGAGATGCGTTGGTGTGCCACCTCCCCAATGCAGCGAGTTGATTTTTATCTTTTTTGTATCAATGCGGTTTTGTAAAAAATCCAATTCTTTTATAATGGAATTAACATACCTCCCCATTGTTTCTGGATTATTAGAAACAATAGAACTGCAACCGCAAAAGGAACAGCGTGTTTTGCAAAAAGGGATATGTATATATAAAGAAATATTTTGATCTTTTGTAGCTCGAAGCTTCTCCTTAAATAATAAAGGAAAATTTATAGATTCAGTATTTTTTGTCCAAATCGGAGCAGTTGGATAAGATGTATATCTTGGAAGTTGGCGATTATATTTATCCAGCAAGTCAGGTGTTATGCTGAATTTTGAACCCTGTATAATAAAATCTAAGTTATTCATCGGCATTTGCCATAATGGTATTTCTATATTTTTAAGCAAGTTATTTAAAAAAAGTTGCAATAACCAAAACAAATGATAGTTTGCGACCAAACAATTTTTCACAATTTTATAAAATTTAAGGGGGTATTTATGAGGGGGAAAATAGTAATTTTTTTAACAATTGTTTCATTAGTTGCATGTTTAAACATTGGCTGTAAAAAACGAACTGGAGAAATAGGTAGTAAAAATAATCCAGTTCGTTTTTATTTTATGCCTCTTAAAGAAAAAGATGTTTATGAAAAAAACGAAACTATTATAAAAGATTATATTGAAAAAAATATCGGGCTTTATGTTAAAACCACCAATGCCCCGAATTTTACAGCGCTTGTTCAGGCTTTTGGAGATGGCAAAGCAGACATCGCATTCATGAATACGCTTGGATATCTCATGGTTCGTGATTGGTCTAAGGCGGAAGCCCAGTTGCTAACAGTTTATGGAGATGTATATAAAACCTATCGAGGAGAATTACTTACCAGAGCAGATAGTAATATAAATAAACCAGAAGATATTAATGGCAAGGTTGTAGCTTTTTCAGATCCATTTTCAGCTAGCGGTTATCTTTATGCACTTAAGTTTTTTAGAGACAATAATATAAAACCTGCAAAAACCATGTTTGCCAAAGGGCACAAAGATGCAGTTGAGAAATTGTATAATGGAGAAGTAGATGTTGTTGCTGTGTATCATTCCAAAGCTACGCCAGAAGGAATACAAAGAGACGCAAGGTCTGAGCTGGCCGGCCAATATCCAGATATTTTTACAAAGCTTAAAATAGTTGCTCTTACCAGCGAAATTCCAAATGGTCCAGTTGCTGTTAGAAAAGATTTGCCACCTGAAGTTAGGGCAAAACTTATCAACTCTTTGGTTGAATTTGTTCGCACACCTGAGGGAAGGGCAGCGCTTAATGACCTATATAATGTTACAGGATTAGTTCCTGTTGATGATTCAGATTATAATAGTGTTCAAAAGGTTATTAAGGATCTTGGAAAGAATATTGAAGAGATGGTTCCGGGTGGCATAACTTTCTATCGCAAGAATATTGATACTATATTAGAACATTGATGTTTTGCGCTTGGTCTGTATAAAAAAAGAAGGGGTCTCATGGGGTTTTCTAAAAATCTTCACAAACACTTAGCTGCATTTGGTATTGCTGCTCTTTGTTTTGGTTACTTTGCTTCCTATATTCCGTTTTCAATGTTAACCAAGATGCTAACAAGGGGAATGCTTCCTGGAATGAACGGCGTTGGGGTTTCAGGTTTTGAGATTCAGCCAGTAGCAGCGCTTGGAACTTGCATAGGAATGTATTTGTTCATTACCTTAAGTAAATGGTGGAAATTTGCAACCCACTCTAAAATTTTAGGAGTATCTGTACCACGGCCACAATGGTTTACTTTTATTTCAGGAATTTGCACATCAGGTATTATTGTAACAACGGTTTTAGCTTATACTTTTCAAGGCATAAGCATAGTCTTTGCAATGCTTCTTATGCGAGGTGGCGTGTTAATAATGGCTCCTGTGATAGACATGATTGTTAAAAGAAGAAAAAGGAAGATTTATTGGCCTTCATGGATCGCTTCAGCGTTGAGTTTTGGTGCGTTGATAATTGCTTTTTCCGGAAAAGCTGGCACAGCTATTACATTTATTGCTGGAGCAGATATCTGTTTATATCTTTTTTCATATTTCTTTAGATTATATTTTATGAGCAACAGGGCAAAAGGCGATAGCACAGATGAAAGAAAACGCTACTTTGTTGAAGAACAGATGGTTGCAAACCCTGCTATGTTAATTTTACTTTTTATTATTGGTTGGTTTGGATCTGCAAGTGACCCAGTTGGTGTTGCAGGAGGTTTCTGGCAGGGATTTGTAAGTTTTCCGTTTAAGGGATATTTTCTTATTACTTTGTTAATAGGTCTTTTATCCTACAGCGTAGGACTTTTTGGAACGCTTATCTTTCTTGATAAAAGAGAAAACACATTTACTGTTCCTGCAAATCGGTCTTCAAGTATTATGGCAGGTGTTGTTGCAACATATTTATTATACATGTTCTTTGGTGGAAAAGCTCCGGCAACCGATGAATTGGTTGGAGCTGGCATGATTATAGTGGCAATTGTATTTTTAGCATACAGATCTACAATGGATAAAAGAAAAGCAGCATTAAAAATGGCAAATAAATCTAAACCAGGCCTTTGATAATTTTATTTTTATCTTAAGGAAAGGCACAAGTGCTCGATCAATTTAATTTTCATTAACGATTGTCATCCCGCACTTTCGGCCAGAGGCTGATCCGTCCTTAGGCGGAGATGCGGGATCCAGAAAAAATAGGCAAGCATAATATTTTATTGATGTGCACAAGTGTTTTGAATCAATGCAAGCTTGTTCAAAAAACTAAACAATCTTGTATTGAACGAGCACTAGATTCCGGATCAAGTCCGGAATGACAAACAATAACATAGATGGAAATTAAATTGTCGAAGCACTAGCAGTTGCAGCTGAAAACGCTGCTGAATAACAGATTAGCTTGTGATGAATAATACATTTGATCATTTGATTTTAATAGGAAGGTGTGGCGGAGGTAAATCAGAGTTTATTGATTTTATTAAAAAGCTCGATTTGCCTGAGCGGATTAGCAAGTTTAATATAGGCAAAATAAGCGAAACAGATGATTTTGTCTGGTTGTGGGAAAAGTTTGAGGAAGATGATTTTTGGGAAAAGCTTGGAAAAGGAAGGCGCTATTCAAAGGTTAATAGCGATGGATATGTTGTTTCAGATGGGTCTCTTCTGGATTTTCTATTTTTGAAGTTTAATCACGAAATTAAGAAAAAATATTTAAGCAAGTCTGAATTCTATCAAGATTCAACATTGTTTATTGAGTTTGCTAGGGGCAAGGATCAGGATGGAGGTTATAAGAAAGCCTTGGAATTATTTTCAAAAGAGGTTTTAGAAAAAGCAGCGGTTATTTATATTAAAGTTTCTTATGAAGAAGCTAGAAGAAGGAATATCGCAAGGTATGAAGAAAAACTAAGATCCTCAGTGCTTGCTCATAGGCTCCCTGAAGAGGATATGGTGCGTTTTACAGCGACCGATGATTGGGATGAAATTGCAGAAGGTCGTACAAAAGGAAAAATCGAATTCAATGGAATAGCGGTTCCATTTGTTACAGTTCTGAATGAACCTGAAATAAAAGATCCTATCCAGCTACAGAAAAGATATGCTTCGCATTTGAAAGATTTATGGGAACTATACTCTAAGTGATTGTGACACTATGAAGCTGAACCTATAAAAAATTGCATAATGGATATTTGTCTCGCTTCGGCAATTTTACCCCGCCTGCCATCGCCTGATGGCGCAGGTCATTGGCGGGCAGGTCAAATGCTGTAAAATCGCCTGCCCTCATCGCCGCATATAAAATGGCTTAGATGGCGGCGATTCAGACCTGCCCGCCATGCAAGCAAAAACTCTTGAGGCGAGGCAGGCGGGAGCCGTTTGACAAACACCCATTACGCAATTTTTTAACTTTTATTCTTAGTTTCATAGTGTGAAATCCATATGTCTAATCTTTTTGATACAATCATTATAATAGGGCGTCCGGGCAGCGGGAAGTCTCCACTCGCAGATCTTCTTAAGCGAATGCCTTTATCAAAACGGATGAGATATTGTTTTGTGGGCGATTTTATAGAGGTTGATGATTTTATTTTTTTGAGCGAAAAATTTAAAGAAGATGATAGTTGGGAAAAGATGGGGCTTCAAAGAAAATATTCAAAGCGCGTTGAAGATGGATGCGTGATTACAGATTCAGATCTGTGGGATTTTGGAATTGAGAACATTAATAAAACAGTTAAGAAAAAAATTAGTTCAGACACAGATTTTTTCAATAAAAATACAGTATTGATTGAATTTTCCAGAGGCGGACAACAAACTTATGAGCATGCATTAAATATATTGAGCGATGAGATTTTGTCCAGAGCTGTTATTCTTCATCTTGATATAACATATGAGGAATCCTTGTTAAGGAACCAGCTGCGCTATAAAAAAGGCGAAGAGATGAGTAAGTTACATCATAAAGTTCCGTTGGAGGAGATGGACGATTCATATAGGACAAGCGACTGGATGATTTTAAGCTTTGGCAGGGACGAAGGCTATATTACTATAAGAAATTATGAGATTCCATTTGTTTCAATTGTAAATCAGCCTGCCCCAAATAATGACTCAGAGCTTGAGAAAAAGTTTTTACCAGCTTTTTATAATTTATATGAAATGAAACACGGTAAGCGCAGGACTTCTAAAATTCCTCTTAACAAAGAGGATTTGCCAATATCAATCTTTGATCATCTTATTGTTCTTGGAAGGCCAGCTGCAGGAAAATCAGAGTTTATCGATTTTATAAAAAAGACCCCTCTTCAAGATCGTATTTCAGAATTTCACATAGGTAATTTAGAAGAATTTGATGATTTCAAAATTCTTGCAGATAAGTTTGAAGAAGATGATACGTGGCTGAAAATTAAAAAGAAAAGGTTGTATACTTCAATGCAGGGAGATGTGCCGGTTATAAAGGATTTAAGCCTGTATGATTTTGGAATAAATCAAATCAATGATATTATTCAAACTAGATTTTTGGGAGATCCAAGTTTTTATAATGATAAAACCATATTCATAGAGTTTTCAAGGGGCGGCGAGTTGAGTTATATGGATAGTCTTAAGCTTATTCACCCAGATATATTAAAAAAATCAGCTATATTTTATATTAAAGCTTCTTTTGATGAATGTATAAGGCGCAACAAAGAACGATATGAGGGAAAAAAGAAGTTTGGTGTCTTAACCCATATGGTGCCTGAAGAGCAGATGGAGCGGCTATATAAAGTTGACGATTGGGAGGATTTAACAAAAAAGAACAGGTCAGGGCACTTAGATGTATGCGAAGTTAAGGTGCCGTTTGTAACAATGGAGAATGAGCCAGAAAGTAAGAATTTTTCTATAATGGAAGAGAGATATGAAAATGCGTTAAAGGCTTTGTTTGATTTGCAGATGCAGAAAAAATCAGAAGATATTAAAAAGAAATAGGTGTTATGAAAAAAACTATAATTATAATATGCGTAGCCATTGTTTTATTTATGAGTATTGGCGGTTTTTTATATTTCAGATATAGTGTATCGTACGATAAAGCTGCATTAGAAGAAATCATTCAAAAATATCAGTCTGTCGAAAATCATGTTAATGAAAATTCACGCTTGTCGCAGTTTGTCGAGATTGGTAAAGAATGGGTAACGATTTTAGCATCTATCGAGGATAATACATCCAAAGATAGCTCTGATCTGAAAGCTGCCTGGTATATGCTTCAGCCTCCTGATGTTTTCTGGCGGTCTCATGATAATATTAAAAAATACCGTGAAGTTCAACCACTCTTGGCTCAAGGAGCATCGCTTATTCCTAAAATCCTTGAAGCAGATAAGGCTCCTAAGGGGGCAATGCCCTTTTTATCAATATTTACAGCTCATGAGAACAATTCATTTACAGCGCTCCTTAATCTTTTGGATTTATCAAAGTTTGTTTTGATCTATTGCAATCAATTGACCATTGATGAAAAGCCTGAGAACACATGGCCATTGATTATTACATTAATGAATTTAGCTCAAGATCTTCAATCCAACCCTACCTATGCACTTCAATATTATGTTGGCGTGAGCATACAAGCGCAGGTTGTTTCATGGCTGGGGCGGGGTGCGATACAATATACCCCTCCTTCAGAATCTAATTTGAATCAGCTTTCAACAATAGCGAACAATATGGCTAATCCTTTGATATCCTTTGCTGATATTGTTAATAGTGAGATCTACCTGCTTTATTTTAATACAAAGGAAGCGCTTTCTGTCCTGAAACAAATCCAAGAATCAGCACGTACTGATCCGATATTTAAAAACCATCTTTCTTTTATTGATCAAATAGAGCTTAGATGGTTTCCAAAGTTCTATTTTCAACACCAGCTTAGTAAAGGTATTAGGCGTTATTTAAGTCTTAGAAAGGTTGATATTAATAAGATTTCTGACAAAACAGATGAATCTCCGACGGAAGATCAATTTATCAGGCAATATAAAGATAATTTAGAACAACAATATATTTATGGCGCTGGATTGCATGTCATAATTGCCTTAGCCAGTTACTTTGAAACCCATCATGAATATCCTAAAACCCTAAATATAATTCCTGAGACAGATCAATGGATGACGTTGCCTTTTAATGATTCTTCCCTTGAATATAAGCAAGAAGATAATGGCTACAGAATTTCACTTAAAGGCAAAGAAAAAGGTCAGGATAATGTTTTGGATTTTGAAACAATTACAGAGCCTCCATTATCCAAAGAAGAATTGTTCCAATCACCAGAACCAATTGCTGATCAATTAGAAGATGCGCCTAGCATCAACAATACTCCTTCACAACCCAAACAAGATATTGAATCACTCCTTCAAAAAAAGATATCCAACACAAATACAGTTAGCATAACGAATTCTGATCGAGAAAAGTATTCAAAAAATTTTGATCAGATGTACACTGATATAAGAGCCGTTCCCTTCTTTTATGAAGGCAAGGTTTTTGGCATGAAGGTTTTAGGAGTTGAACAAGGAACGCTTTTTAATAAGATGAGCATACAACGAGGTGATATTCTCATTAGCATAAATAACCAAGAGATTGATGTTAAAGAAGGGTTTGCAGTATTTGCTCCTTTATTTACTCCAAATAGCACAAATACCCTAATCCTCATTCGAGGAGATCAGAAGATTAAGCTTATTGTGAAACCATAATGTTTTTTGTTT
>CAZLRI010000057.1:0-10618 GCA_964561745.1 uncultured Pseudobdellovibrionaceae bacterium
ATTATTTTCTTGGTTTTGGGTTGTTGTTTACATTCGGACTTGGAATGGGAACTTTGTTTATTATTGTCGGTTCCTTCTTTGGCGTATTATCAAATTATATCAAGAGTGGCAAATGGATGATCAGGGTGAGATTTATACTCGGCATCTTAATACTCGTACCTGTTATTTTTTATTTAAAAGTCCTGATGAACTTTAATCATATTAGTAAAGATAATGATCCAAGTAAGATTAAGATTGAGTGGATCTATTCTATTGATGATGCTTTCAGGTTTGCAAAAGATTCAAATCGTCCGATAATGATCGATTTTTTTGCTGAATGGTGTCCGCCTTGCATTTCTCTTGATAAAAGATTTTTTAATAAAGAAAATATTACACGAATATCCTACAAGCTCGTGCCATTAAAAGTTGATGCAACTACTGAAAATGCTGAAGAAGAAGCGATAATCTCAAAATATAATATTATAGGCTGGCCCACAATAATCTTTTTATCACCTGACGGAAAATTGTATGAAGACCTGACTGTAATTTCCGAAGACCCTGAACAAATTGAAAACAATATGCTTAAAGCTATAAGCCGTGCTGAGGGAAAATGAAAACACATCTTGGAAAACGGGAAAGAAAGATCATACAGTCATTTGCTGAGATTATCATTCCATTATCTTCAAAAGAAAAACCTGATCAAATGAAAGAACTTCTTGAACGGATCGACATGCATATCAGATGCATGAAATTCGAAACTGTTTTTCTTTGTAAAATGTGTTTGTGGCTGGTTGAGTTGAGCGCATTTTTTTATTACGGATCGCTAAAAACCATGTCAAAGATGGATCTCCCTTTAAGAGAGCAATACATAAATGCTTGGCACAATACATGGTGGTCAGTTAAAAGAACTATCAAGCGTCTGCTTGAGGCAACAATATATGTTAACTATTATTCTATTCCTCAGGTAACTGAAGATATTTGCGGATATAAACCAGTGTTTCATCAGCCAGCAGTTTTTGATCAGGAACCATTGCCTAATCTTCACACTGAATTCTATAAAACAGATATTATCGAAAATGTTGATGTGTGTGTTATTGGCTCTGGTGCAGGTGGTGCTGTTGTAGCAAAGGAATTAGCTGAAAAAGGTCATTCTGTGATTATTCTTGAGCAGGGCGGATATTTTGCCAGCAAAGATTTTGGCAAAGATGCCATGACAATGACCAATCTTCTTTATCAAGGCGGAGGTTTTACAAACACGCTTGGCTGGCCTCCAATCATCGTGCCTGTTGGAGAATGTGTTGGAGGAACAACTTTAATTAATTCAGGAACATGTTTCAGAACTCCGGATACTGTTTTTAACAGATGGGTTCATGAATTTGGTTTGCATACATGGAAACCAGATCAAATGAAAAAACATTTTGACGCAGTAGAAAATGTCGTTCATGTGGATTGTGCGAAAAAAGATGTTCAGGGAAAATCTTACGATATGTTTTTAAACGGAATACAAAAGCTTGGACATAATATTGAACCTTTGTTTAGAAATGCTCCAAACTGTTGTGGCAGTGGCGTATGCTGTTTTGGATGTCCCACAAACGCAAAAGAATCTGTTCAGCTGAACTATATCCCGCTTGCACTTAAGGCTGGCGCAAAGCTTTACACAAAATGCCGAGTAAATAAAATCGCATATAACCGGCGGCATGCAAACAAAGTATTGGGACAGTTTGTTGACCATAGAAACAGGAAAAAGGGTGGAAGCCTTCAGGTTAATGCAAAGATTATTGTTTGCGCGTGCGGCTCCCTTAATACTCCGGTGCTTCTCAAACAATCCTCAATACCAAACCCAAGTGGGCAGATTGGGCATAATCTCACGCTTCATCCAGCTGCCAAAGTTATGGCTTTGTTTGATGATGATGTTATGGGATGGAAGGGCGTTCCTCAGGGCGCATACTCTGATGCTTTAATAGATGAAGGAATCAAACTTGAAGGAATTTTTTTGCAGCCGGCTTTTATTGCGTCATCTTTAATGGTTACAGGCGAAGAGCATAAACGCGTAATGGAGCGATACAATAAGATCGCAATGTTTGGAATGATGATATCTGATACCAGTCGAGGAACCGTATATAAAAGTCCGTTTGGGCAAGCGATCCCTGTTTATAATATTAATAGATTTGATCTTCCAAAATATAGAAGAGGTATTCAATTTCTGGCAGATGCATTTCTTTCTGCTGGCGCAAACGAAGTTTATTTGCCTTTACACACTTTACCAAAAATAACGCGATTTGATGGAATCAGACCTATTATTGAATTAAAACTCCGAAACAAAGACCTTGATCTTCAGGCATTTCATCCTCTGGGCACATGCAGAATGGGTGCTGATCCACGTGAGTCTGTAATTGATCCGTTTGGCAGATTATATGGGCTGGATAATCTTTTTGTTGCTGATGGATCTATATTCCCGACATCACTTGGAGTTAATCCAATGATAACTATTATGGCTGCTGCTCATAAGATCGCAGGAAACATACACAGAGAATTTCTGTAGATAATCAAATATAGATATCACACTATTAAATGATATCATGCGTCGGTGCTTGTCATTCCGGACTTGATCCGGAATCTAGTTTTTGCCTAGCTTTTTTAGATCCTGCATCTCAGTCAGATGCAGATCCGCTTTTGGCGAAAAAGCCTGCGGCTACCTTTTCGGCAGCATCCTCCCCCTTTAGAGACTGTGTCGTAATTGCTTTTTGCTGTCATCCTCGCGTCAGCCAGAGGCTGATCCGCCTCTGGAGGAAAGGCGAAGATCCGTAACATGTTGATTTTACTGGATTCCTGCCTGCGCAGAAATGACAATATTGTCAGACGGAGTGAATTCAATATCTTTATCTTTTCATAACCCCTTGTTTTTTATTGAAAAAAAGAAGTAGCCAAAATAGGCAACTTTTGACCTATCATCTGCCGATAATAAGAGTGAGGGAGAGTGTATGAAAAGTGTTGGTGAACACAACATAGCCCCCAGATCAGACGGAGTGAATCCCGCGTCAAATCCCGCGTCAGACGGAGCAAATTCACAACCTGTTGAAAATCAACCAGTTGAGCCTCCCATAAGTGTTTTTGGCGCACCTAGCTCAATTGAACATAGAAATTTAGGTGAACAAGCTTCAGAAGTTGCTAGGGAAGCTTGGCATTTTATTGACATGACAGTAATAAATAGAGTTGCTGAATTTGAGTTAATGGTTTCAGACCTGTGCACAGGTGAAGAGGAAATGTCTCATTATAGAAGCAGAGTTGTTGAGGAAGAGCGGCAAGAACAAGAAGATCAATTGGTTAATACTTTTGCTGGACAGGCAACAACTTTTATTCAAACCGGTGCAACTCATGACCGCCCAAATGGATGGGATCAAATGCTGAACAGGATGGCAGGCGCTGCTGTTCAAGATATTGTATTAGATGAACACGGTCAAAGCCAAAGTGTTTTGACAAGCGAACAAACTCAAGAACTAAGAAGAGTTACTAATAGATATCGAAATCTTACTCCAGCACAGATAACAGAGATACGCACACAAGTAGTGGTGCAGGAATTAACAGCTTTGCGTAATGCAGGTGAGGAAGCTGCGCGAATATTAAGAATGTCAGCTAGTCAGCGTGAACTACTAAGGGCACAAGCAATAGTAGGTAACCTCCCTCGCATACCTTCTGATGATGAACTTAGAAGAGCAGCGGTTTTTAATAATGATCTGGTTGCACGCATCTTAGGTGAAATAAGTATAGATGTGGAGCCCTCCGTAAATATTGCAGATTCGCATATGACTTTTCAGCAGATGGTGCATGGTATTAATGGAGACTCAGGTTTACGTCCGAATGTCAGTCGACTTGTCCCACGTATATTTCTGCCTGCCACACCTCCTCGACAGGAGGAACATCCTGAAACTTATGTTCATGAGCATAGAGGCGGCAGTGAAATTCGTATTCAAAACCAAGATTTAGACCGGCAATGGCGTGTAAATACAGCTATAACATGTGGAGGTTTTATTGTAGACGGTCATCACCCTGACCCAAGATTAAACAACACCATACAAGATCCATATAGTAGGTCTGAGGTTATAGTGAATTATGTTGTTCAGCAGGGTATGCAATTATTTATGGGCGATCCCAGTCAATTAACAGATGACAATGCAATTGCAATGGGTCAAGATCCGCAGAATCCAAATATGGTATTTACAAGAAACAATATCAGGGCAATAAGAGAACAGCTAAGGCGCGTTGAAACCTATTTGCAGGAAGAGGGTCATGATCCTGAAATATTAGGAACCTTTGGAATAGCTGCATCTAGGACATTGAATAACTTAGATGAATTAGACAGACAGCTAAATGAAAGGTAACTTCTCAATAAGTTGAGGTGGTTTGTCATTCCTGCGAAAGCAGGAATCCAGAGGCACTTGAATTATAACTGGATTCCCGCTGGAGTTTATCCTCGACCTGATCGGGGGAGGGAATGACAATTTTAAAACTTTTTCTTTATTAGCAGTTTTTTTGCAACTTATTTACGAAAGAACCAAAAATAATAATAAAAATAAGCAACTTTAGCATACCTCTATGCCGATAATAATAATGAGAGGGGTCTATATATGTTATTTATAGGAGAAGCATCAACACCAATACCTGCTGCTGCGCCACCTACACCAGCTACACCTGCACCTGCACCTAATTTAGCTACGGCGATTAGTATTATTAATGGTGGCACTACTGAAGCTGAGGTAACTGATAGATCAAATGCTGTTTTTGCCAATATTAATAGATCAGACCTTTCTCAATCAGAGAAAAGAGCTCTTTTACAAGAAATTTCAAGAGGCATT
The DNA here is from genome assembly GCA_964561745.1 of uncultured Pseudobdellovibrionaceae bacterium. Lineage (GTDB taxonomy): Bacteria > UBA10199 > UBA10199 > 2-02-FULL-44-16 > DYJF01 > CAZLRI01. The sequence goes on from CAZLRI010000057.1 coordinate 4,833, forward strand.
AATAATTCCCATGTTAGCAATGCTCGGCAAATTTTTAATAATGTAGCTAGACTTGGCGGTGGTGGTGGGAATTTATCACCTGCAGATCAAAGAGAAGCTAGTCAGTTAAGTAATGAATTGGATCAATTAACTAATCAGGTTGAAAATCAACAGGAAGTTGCAAGAGCTGCAGGTGAGGCAGCTTCTGATGTAGGACAAGATGAATCTTATTCAAGACAGCGTCAGGAAGCAGGCAGAAACCTTGTTGATACAGCAAGAAGGGCGCTTCAGGATTTTGAGAATCAGATTGAACAAAAAAGAGGGCAGCTTGATGTGCTCCATAATAACTGTGTTCGTCAGTATGACCTTGGTAATTTTTTAGCCCAAAATTTCTATCGCGAATTATGCGCTGATATAGTTCAGGCTGGAATGGAAGCATGGAGTGATTGTCAAGCTGGATATGGCGAAGCCTTTTTAATAATGCATAGAGCGTCATTATTGCTTTTGAAAGCTGGAAACGGAAATGGAGGAGGTAATGTAAGTTTGGCATTTAATCCCACAAGAATCTTTCAGGTCAGAGAGCCTGCTCAGGATAAATCTCATGAACAGTTTGCTCAAGCAAGGGCAACTGAAAGTGATTATCGCGCTCAAGCAGCAGAAGCTGCAAGGCTTGAAGCAGATCCATTCTATGGTAATAGATTGTCTGAAGCCAGAACTGAATTAGCTGATGCTCAAAGGGCACATGATCATGATGTTGAAGAAGAAAGGGCAGCAAGAGATGATCGTGACAGAGAAAGCGAAAGACTGCGAGCTGATAGCGCACGTCGAACTGAAGTAGCATCAAGGATTCGTAATATCCGCGAAGGTGGTAATAGCAGCGGCAATAACAGCGGAAACAACCGTAGAAGTAGCAGCGGTGGATCCACATAACCTTTTTCCCCCCAAAAAAAACCCAGACGGAGTGAAAATCCCAGACGCAATTTCATCCCAGACGGAGTGAATTTTATTTCAGACGGAGTGTAGTAAAATACTGCATGTGTGCTTGAAAATCAAGCAGACGGAGAGGGTTTTAGGTTGTGTGCGAAATTGATTTTATATTGAAAAATAAGTGGTTATCTAAATTGCCTTACTTTGGCATATCCTTTGCTTATGTATTTCCCATATGCCTTATCTACCTCGTTATCAAATCATCGATGATCAAGCTTATTTCCATGTAACTTGGAAATGCCATAATAAAGATTGGCTGCTTAAAGAAGATTGGGCTAAACAAATCTATTACAATCTACTCCTAAAATATAAAGATAAGTATGGCGTAGTTATTCATGCTTATACATTTATGGATAATCACCCTCATATTATTGGTAAATTACGCACTAAAGAGGAATTCTCTCAATTCTTCCGTATTGTTAATTGTCTGTTTGCTAAAAGAGTAAACCAGCATCTACAACGGTGTGGTCAAGTGGTTATGGATAGGTTTAAATCTCCCAAAATTGAAACAGATAAACATATGTTAAGGGCTATGGTTTATGTTGATCTTAATCAATATCGAGCAAAAAAGGTAAAACATCCAAAAGATAATACTTTCTCCTCTTTTGTCCATTATGCTTTTGGCAAAGAAGATCCTCTTATCTCTGATTCCCCTTCTTATATTGATCTTGCTCCTGATCAAATATCAAGACAATTGGCTTATCAGGCCATGGTAGCTGATCTATTAACCAACTCAGATGACTTTAACATCTCTCATACTTACTTTATCGGTAACCCTGATTGGGTTATTAATAAATATAGGGAATTGAGAGATGTTATGCGTGAAACAATGAAAACAAAAAGTCATGAAGCAATAGCTGCTGCAGGGTAGAAAAATCTATTCTTTTCTCAAAAATATCTGTTATAAAGAAAATAAGAAGACGGGTTTAAAAACAATTCAAATAATTTCAAGATTCTCTCTATCAACACAAAAAAACATTCCACTTTTAATCTAAAAACATACCCATTTTTAAAATTAAGCCTTCTGCTTTAGTTCAAAGAGGTTTTTGATATTAAAACAAACCTCGATTTTTGTGATTTTATAGCACCACCCCAAAATCCTCTCCGTCTGCACCCCAAAATCCTCTCCGTCTGAAAATTAGATGAATTGGATCCTCTCCGTCTGAATTATATGTCCGTCTGAAAATTAGATGAATTGGATCCTCTCCGTCTGAATTATATGCCGTCTGAATTATATCCGTTTGTGAAAGGAGATTGCTGCACTCCGTCTGGGTTTTGCGTCTGGGTTTTGTGGGGGATGGGGTTTGGTTAAAAAGATCAGATGCCTAAGAAGTTGCCAACGCTAATCATCATGTTGTTCCAAGTTCTTTGCCAAGGTGCACGGCTATTAAGGTCTGGAATGTTTTCTATATAGCCAATAATATTACCTGCTTCATCTCGTTGAATATGAGACATAGTAACTCTTTCATCATCATTTAGTGAACGGGCTGAAGCGCTTGCTGCAGCTCCGTTGAAGAACCTTGAACCAGCAGATGCTAATATATCGCTCAATGTTCCATCATTTCCCATCCAATGACTCTCTCCGTTATGTCCAGTTACACGATCAAGCACAAGATTTCCAGCCCATCCCCAAAACGGATCAACAATATAATGTCCCCCTGCTACACCTGCTATAGCTGAAAGTGCAACAGCTAAGCCGCTTATAAAACCAGCAGTGCTTCCAACTAATACGCTTGTTTCTGTGGCTGTTGCAGCGGATATTCCACCTATTGTAGCGTTAGTGCTTAAAGCGCCCAACAATGTTACAGTACCGAATGATGTGCCTTGTGCAAACCTTGAATTAGGATCAACTCCCATCATAGACTGGCATGCAATCATAGATAGAGATATTGGAAGCATGTTGGCAAAACCCATTGGCATGCATCTTAGATTGTTCACAATAGCAGCCCTTGTAAGCGCTGTTGTGGTTTGAACCACACCGGACGGAAGCATTGTAACAGCTCCTGATCTGACAAGACTCTCAGCTATTCTATGTCTTGCCACTTCACTTATAACAGAAGTGGTAAACATTGTTCCTAAATTAATACCACCGTGTTCATACCATGTTGTATCTCGACCGATAAACCTTTCCACACCGTAGTTTACACCTTCACCCATTCCCAGTTGCACTACATTCATTGCAAAGGAACCGCCAACATTTCTGAGAAGAGAATTCTGCGGTATTGAATTTCCAAACTCGTGTTGGATAAATACACGCCCTGCTTCAACTATAAAACGAGCATTTAAGTTTCGAGGATTCCTTGAAAGGGTTCTTTTTGCATCGCTTAAATCATTCAGTATGCCTGTAATTTCGTTTGCCCAGTTAAGAGCTCTACGAATTATCAAAGCTTCTCCTCTGCTTGGATCAGTAGCTCGTCGATCTAATTCCGCTTTTAACAAAGATCTTATTTGCTGATTAATTTCAATTGTTTCTTGTCTTCTTGTTGGATCAAGGATTGCCACACGTCTTGCTTCTCTCAAACGAGCATGTTCTCGTTTAAATTCTTTGACTGAAAGTTGATCAAATGATGGTTGAGGAGGAGTTGCACTTGTAGCAGGTCGTGGTGCAACAAAAGTACTATTAGGAGAAGAAGCTATTCTTATTCGCTGTGTTGGTTCTCTTGGACTTTCATCAAATTCTTCTGGTATCACACTATTGATGATAGTATCTGAAGCTGGTAAAAGACTTGAAGATCGTGGCGCTGCTGGAGCAGACGGAGGGGCTGCTCGCTGCGCGCTGCTTTGTGGTGTAGGAGGCGGAGATCGTCTAGGAGTTGTTTCATCATTAAGAATCATATTATTTGTTGTTGGTATTTCCGCATCCTCAGGAACAGGAGTAGATGTCGCAGTAGAACGGTTATTTCTCGAATCCACCACAGCATCTCTTCCAGCCTCTAATTCTTGTAATATTCTTAAAGGATCCTCTCCTCCACGCCTAACATCATATACATTATAATCGACATCAAGTGAGGTACTTAGGGTTGGTCTTGCTGGCAGGTCAGAAGTTTCTCCTCTCCTCCAAAATTCCCCTGCAAACTTAGCATTATCAAAACTAAAGGGAAGAACAGCATGGGGATCTGGAGCTGCTTCAACAGCAGGAATCGTATATAAAGAAGTTTCAACTGAAGAAGCACCATGTGGCTCAGGTAAATTCGAAACCCTTTGAGCCTCATCTGGTGTAGTTCCTTCCCACCAATCTACAAACTGTGACCATGTTTCACCAAACCAATTGCCTAAACTTGCCCATCTGCTAACTTGCGCAGGCACCATAGCTCTGGCAGTAGGTGTTTCAGCACTTGCAACTGCTGAATTTCTTGCAGACGAAGAAGGGGTTGCAGGTTCTATTGGTCGTAAGATTACTGTAGTACGGTTATGCACAGGATTACGTCTAGGAGAAGAAGGCTCTGTAGAAGGAGTTTCTGGTAAAGAAGTGTCAGCATCTGGATATTTCCAAACAAGATTTGGGAGAAGTTGTTCTTTTGGAGAAATGGTTCGGAATCTGAAATCACGTGGAGGATTGCTTCTATCTTCTGATGCCTGTTTTCTCATTGAAGCCGCAATTCTTTGATCATCCATTCTGGCATTAATGCTGTCACAATGAGCTCTTCTTCTATTAGCAGAATTGTAATCTGGCAAAACACCTCTGGCAATAGGTGTTTCAGCGATTGGAACCCTTGCAGACGAAGAAGGGGTTGCAGGTTCTAGGATTTGTGTATCAAGGGTATGCACATTCCCAGCAGATTCAGGCGCAGGTCTTTGTGGACTACTAGCTGGTCTTTCTTGTGGGGTTGAAGGAGTTTCTGGGGGAGAAGGGACTTGTACGGCTAGATCATTAGCTCCACCTAACGGCAAAGTGTTATTGTGTCTTAAGGGGGGGGTACTTATTGGTGATTCACCAACTCCACCAAGTCTTTGTGTTACAACACTTCTTTGCGAACAAGCTTCCCTTGATTCTGCAGCAGGGATAGGCACTTCTTGAGGAGGTTGCGGAGCTGATCTTGGCGCAGGATGACTGCCCCTATCTGGTTCAGAAGTCACAGGATGTTCTCTAGCAAGTGCGTTTTGTCGTATAGTAGTAGATACACGTCGAGATGCAGGTGGCTCTGACGCAGACAAAGGAGCTGTGGGTTGTACTGGCGATACAGGTGGAAGTGAAATCGACGAAGAAGAATAAGCATCAGATGAAACAATAACTAAAGGAAGTGATGCTTGACCTATTGGCGCAGGAGTTGGAGATGCAACAGGAGCAGACGGAGAAGGGTTTTGTGTGAGTTCTCCAACATCCACATAACCATAAAGAAAGGCGTCTGAGTTTCCTCCTAATAATTGTGAACTAATTTTTCCCCCTGTTGAAAACATTTAATGCCTCGTTAATTACAATTAATCGTGGTGTGTCAGTACACATACCGCGTATCGGTCATCGCCCCCCTCCTTAGCCCTCCCCACCAGTGGAGGGAAATCTGAAGTAGGAGGGAATACATCCCTTCATTAGAATAGACATTTTTCAAGACTTCTATATATATTATCGGCAGATTTACCTCAAAAGTTGCGTTAAATTTTAATTTTACGTATCACATTGATATTATTGATGAAATCGTCTTAATTTATATTTTAAAATGACAGATACCAAATATAGTAAAATTTTTGATATAAACGGTCCAATAAGCTCTTTTTTGAAAAACTATGAGTTTCGTCAAGGGCAAGTTGATATGGCTGCAGCTATTGAAGATGCTATTCATAATTGCAGCAATATATTAATCGAGGCTGGCACTGGCATAGGA
>CAZLRI010000058.1:0-10541 GCA_964561745.1 uncultured Pseudobdellovibrionaceae bacterium
TGGCTGAAAGGGGGAGGAAATTAATAGTTTACCTCAACTTATTGAGAAGTTACAAATAAGAAGCTCAACTATCTAATATATATGAATAAAACCAATATTGTTTCTCTTTTTTTTGAGAATGCAGAAAAGAATTGCCAGTCTTGTTGTTTTCATTCCAAGGAACAGGGTTTATGGAAAACATACACATGGAAGGAAATTGCTAATTCTGTTGAAAAGCTGGCACAGATTCTTTTGTCTTTTGGGGTGCAGCAGGGAGATAGAATTGCAATTATATCAACTACCAGAAGAGAGTGGACAATAGCAGATCTCGCAATTTTAGCTTGTGGAGCAGTTACTGTTCCTGTTTATCCAACATATCCTTTGCACAGAATCCAGTATATTCTTGAAGACGCAAATGTCAGGTGTGTTTTTGTTGAAACTGATGTTGAGAAAGAAAAGGTGCAGGAAGCAATAAAGGAAAACAAAGCTAAGACAATAATCATTCAAATAACAGATACAGATAATAAAGATGTTTTTAGTTTTAGCAATTTATTAATTGAGCCATTAGCTGAGAGATTTAATATTCCAGATTACCTATCAAAGATAGATTCTGAGAGCATTGCCACAATTGTATATACTAGCGGAACAACAGGACAGCCAAAAGGAGCGGTTCTGACACATAAGAATATATTCACAGAGGTGATGGCTACAGGTCAGTTGTTTACTTTTGACAAAGACGAAGTGGGGTTATTGGCACTTCCTCTTTCGCATGTACTGGGCCGTTTGATACAGTTTCATCATTTGTCTCAGGGGTACCAGTTAGCTTTTATTGAGGCTTTTGATAAATTTGCAGAAAATTGTAGAGATGTACAACCGCATTTTATAGTAGGTGTGCCAAGAATCCTTGAAAAAATGTATGAGAGAATAGCTGCTAGAGTGGATAATATGAATCCTTTAGGGAGAATTATTTTTCAATGGGCACATAGAGTAGGTGTTGAAAGAAGTTTGCTTATAGAACAAAAGTGTTGTGTTAATCTAAGTATTAAAATCAAATATTTTTTTGCAGATCTTTTTATTTTTAGAAAAATCAGAGGAATTCTTGGTGGAAGGTTGAATCTCTTTATTTCAGGAGGGGCATCTTTGGCAGAGGATATTGTCAGATTCTTTCATGCAATGGGTTTGCTTGTGCTTGAGGGATATGGATTAACAGAGACCTTTGCTGCTGCCACTGTTAACAGATATGATAATTTTAGGTTTGGCACAGTTGGTAAGCCGCTTTCCTGCGTTGAAATTAAATTAGATGCAGATAATGAAATTCTAATTAATAGTCCAACTGTCTTTCAAGAGTACTTAAATAAGCCAGAAGAAACACTTAATGTTAAAACAAATGATGGATGGTTAAGAACAGGTGATATTGGTGTTTTATCTGAAGATGGTTTTTTGAGTATTACTGACAGAAAAAAGGAGATTATTGTTACATCTGGCGGACAGAACATTGCACCGCAAATGATTGAATCAGCTATTATGGAAAGCAGATATATCAATTATTGCATGGTTTATGGAGATCAAAAAAAGTATCTGACAGTTTTAGTCACTTTGAATCCAGTATCTATTGTTGAGTATGCCAGAAAAAATAGTATAGAGGGTTTGTTTGAAAATATTGTACTTAACCCAAAGATAAAGGCATTGATACAGGATGTTATTAATGAAAAAAACAAAAAGTTTGCTCGCCACGAAACCATAAAAAAATTTATTATTTTAGATAGGGATTTTCTTCAGACACAGGATGAATTAACACCGACCTTAAAAATAAGAAGAAAGATAATTTGTGAAAAATTTAAGGATAGGTTGGATCAGTTGTATAAGGAGTAAGTTTGATCTTGCATCGTTTTGTTTTTTAAGGCACAATTACATTCAAAATTACCAAAAAAGGGGGGGAATATGGCAGGAGGACAAACAGGACAGGGAGGTAAGGGGACGGGCTTGGCTCCTAATATAGCGAGCTTATTGTGCTATATCTGCATGCCGATAACTAGTATTATCTTTTTATTAATTGAAAAGGATAATCAGAATGTTAAATTTCATGCATGGCAGGGCACAGCATTTGGTGTTGGGTATATTCTGGTGTTGATTGCGCTTGAAATCTTGGCAGCAATTTTAGGTGCTATAGCGAGTGTGTTGGGTATTATTGTTGGTTTCTTTATCCCAATTATAGGTTTGGTTGCTTTTATTGTCTGGATAGTTTGTTTGATTAAGGCATATCAAGGTGAAAGATGGAGAATCCCAGTAGTTGGAGATTTTGCTGCAAAAAAGGCTGGAGTGGAATAAGTTAATGTACGATAGATTATCAAGAAAGGGTTGGATAGCTTTAATAGGGCCTCCAACCCTTTTTCTTTGCGGATTCCTTTTATTCTATTACCCATGTTTTTTGCATATGCCTGTATGTGCAGTTAAATCGTTTTTAAATATAGATTGTCCGGGTTGTGGACTTACCCGCTCAATAACATATCTTACCCACCTCAATATTAGAAGGAGTATATATTTTCATCCAATGGGGGTAATTATCAGCATATGGCTGGTATTTGAATTTGCTTTATCTTTGCTTACGCTATGCTGTAAGAATATACGCAGACCAAGGTTTTCAACAAAGGCTTATGATATTATCCTTATTAGTGTGCTTTTGGGGATGTTTATACAATGGATATTTAAATTAGTTTTTTGACAATTTTATTTTCAAAATTAAAAAATTAAAGGAGGGGAAATGAGTGACGCAACAGTAGTAATGAATAAGATTACAGAAAAGGTTAAAAACAAACCAGAAATTTTGGCAGACGTAAATGCAGTGATTGCTGTTAATTTAACAGGCGAGTCTGGTGGTCGGTGGGTTATTGATTGTAATAAGAAGCCAGCAGAGGTTAAATTAGATGAAACAATGAAGGCTGATATGACGCTTACAATGGATGCTCAAGATATGGTTAAGATGAGCGAGGGAGAGTTAAATCCTCAGATGGCCTTTTTAAGTGGAAAGATTAAAATAGATGGCAGTATGAGTTTAGCAATGAAATTGGGAAAACTATTAAGTTAAATGAGGCATATAGATGAAAATAGCAATCGCCCAGATTAATACCATGGTTGGTGATTTTGAAGGCAACAAAAAGAAGATACTTCATTTTCTGGAAAAGGCTGAAGACATGGATTCTGATATTGTAGTTTTTTCAGAGCTGACAATCTGTGGTTATTCTCCAAGAGATCTGCTGGATAAAAGGGTGTTTATTGAAGAAAATTTATCTGCGGTTAATGATATTGCAGTAAAAACTCGTAGCACTGCTGTAGCTATTGGTCATGTAGGATTTAATCAATCTAAAACCGGACGCGCACTTTTTAATCAGGCTTCTTTGTTGTATGAAGGAAAGATAAGATTTTCTCAGGCTAAAACTTTACTTCCTGAATATGATGTTTTTGACGAGAAAAGATATTTCGAGCCGGCAACTGTGCATGATGTTCATAACTTTAAAGGGCTGAATGTTGGTCTTTCATTGTGTGAAGATCTGTGGAGTCAGCACGAGTTTGGGGACAGAAAATTATATATACAGGATCCACTTGCTATTTTAGCTCAAAATGGAGTTCAGGTTCTGCTAAACCTTTCAGCATCGCCTTTTGCCATAGGTAAAGATTTAATAAGAAAACAACTGGTTGGAAATGCAGCACGCAAATTTTCTATTCCTCTATTTTACAGTAACATGGTTGGTGGCAATGATGAGCTTGTGTTTGATGGAAGAAGTTCTGTTGCAGACAATCAAGGCAATATAATAGCTGAAGGAAAAGCGTTTCAGGAAGATCTCTTTCTCGTTGATCTGGATAAAACTTCTAAGGCATTAAAACTTGAAAACATGGAAGATGAAGAAGATGTGTTGGGAGCTCTTGTATTAGGGTTAAGAGATTACATGAGAAAGTGTTCCTTTAAAAAAGTCGTTGTTGGTTTATCAGGAGGTATTGATTCTGCGCTGGTGGTTGCTATTGCATCAATAGCCGTAGGTCCGGAGAATGTTATGGCTATAACATTGTCATCGCCATATACATCAAAGCAGAGCATTGAAGATGCGTACAAAGTTGCGGAGAATTGCAAGATATCAGTGCAAACAATTTCCATAAATGATGCATTTCATGCATATCAGGATGTAATTCAGACAATAAAAGAGGATAAGTCTGCTGAATTAGCACTTGAAAATATTCAGGCAAGAATACGCGGCAATATACTTATGGCATATTCAAATATAAATGGGGCGCTTGTTTTATCAACCGGCAATAAGTCAGAGTTGTCTGTTGGATATTGCACCTTGTATGGAGATATGGCTGGTGGATTAGCAATAATATCTGATCTTCCAAAAACAATGGTGTATCGTTTGTCGAATTATATAAATAAAAAGAAAAAATTTATTCCAGACTCTGTCATAAACAAAGCTCCAACTGCTGAGCTTAAACCAAATCAGACAGATCAGGATGTTCTTCCTCCGTATGAAATTTTGGATGAAATATTAAAGGAATATGTAGAAAATCATACAAGCTTTGAAACTATTGTGGCTAAGGGATTTGATGGAAGTGTGGTAAAAGATGTATTAAGACGTGTGAACTTGAATGAATATAAGCGGCGCCAGTCTCCTCCGGGGTTGAAGGTCACATCAAAGGCATTTGGCAGCGGTAGGCGTTTCCCAATTGCATGGAAAGGATAATAGTGTAATGGCTGGTAAACTTTACATAGTAGCAACCCCTATAGGCAACCTTGAAGATATCACTCTTAGAGCCATCCGAATATTAAAAGAGGTAGATTTTATAGCAGCTGAGGATACAAGAGTTACGCAAAAACTCCTTTTTCATTATGAAATTAAAACTCCTTTGACGAGTTTCTTTAAAGGCAATGAAGGAACAAAAAGTTCAAAGATAGTGAGCGAGATTGTGTCTGGTAAGGATGCTGCTCTAGTGTCAGATGCAGGCACACCATGTATTTCAGATCCCGGATATCCGTTACTTGTAGAAGCGATTAGTTCTGGTGTCGAGGTTATACCAATTCCAGGAGCTTCATCATTAACTTGTGCCATAAGCTCCTGCGGTCTTCCCACAAATGCATTTACATATGTAGGTTTTTTGTCTGACAAATCAGGGAAGAGGCAGAGAGAGATTTCGGAATTAAAGGATCTCACACATACTTTGGTTATATTTGTTTCAAAGTGGAAGATAAAAACTGTGCTAAAGGATTGCATAGATATTTTAGGTGATCGCAGAGCGTGTATGTGCCGTGAGTTAACAAAGATTCATGAAGAGTTTAGACGCGATAAGCTTAGCGAACTTTTGAAAAGAGCTGATAGTATGACGATTAAAGGTGAGATAGTGTTAGTAATAGAGGGTTGTTCAAATTAAAAAAGCCTGCATTTGATGCAGGCTTTTAAATAGTTAATTTAATGTATAGAAATTTCAAAGGTGCTTACTCGCGGAGAGTAGGCTTTTAAAAACTCTAGAAATGTCATCGCGTAGTTGCGCAAGCGCTGATTTAAAAATATCCTTTTATTTAGATTCTTCAAATTCAGCATCTACAACCTTTTCATCTTTTTTCTTTTTGTCTTTTTCAGCATCATCTCCGCCTTCATTGTTGCCGGGTTGTTGATTGTTATCACCTTCTTTAGGGGAGGCTGTTTTATACAGAGCTTCAGATATTTTATAAGTTACCTGCTGCAAAGCTTCCATGCTCTTTTTGATACTGTCGCCATCTTTTGATTCAACAGCTTTTTTACAAGCTTCACAAGCTTCTTCAGCTGATTTTAACGTGTTAGGAGATATCTTTTCCTTGTTCTCCTTAATCATACGTTCAGTGCTGTATACAAGCGAATCTGCCTGATTTCTTAGTTCGATCTCTTCACGCATTTTTTTGTCATCAGCCTCATGTTCATGAGCTTCCTTAACCAAACGATCGATGTCATTTTTCTCAAGACCTGATGAAGAGGTAATGGTTATTTTTTGTTCTTTGTGAGTTGCCATGTCTTTTGCTGATACGTGCACAATACCATTTGCATCTATGTCAAAAGTTACTTCTACCTGTGGGATTCCGCGCGGAGCTGGAGGAATTCCATCAAGATGAAAACGCCCAAGTGTCCTGTTACCACCTGCCATCTCTCTTTCACCCTGCAACACGTGGACTTCAACTGAAGTCTGGCTGTCTGCTGCTGTTGAGAAGGTCTGGCTTTTTCTGGTTGGTATTGTTGTGTTTCTTTCTATTAGCTTTGTCATTACTCCGCCGAGTGTTTCAATTCCAAGTGAAAGAGGAGTTACATCAAGAAGTAACATGTCTTTAACTTCTCCGGTTAACACTCCGGCTTGAACTGCAGCTCCTGCTGCGACTGCTTCGTCAGGGTTCACGCCTTTATGTGGTTCTCTTCCAAAGAAATTTTTAACAAGTTCCTGAACCTTTGGAATGCGGGTTGATCCGCCAACTAAAACAACTTCGTGTATGTCAGATGCTTTTTTCTTTCCATCAGCAAGTGCATTCTTGCACGGTGTCAGGGTTCTCTCAAGAAGATCCATGACAAGGGATTCGAATTTTGCCCTTGTGAGCTTCATGTTAAAATGCTTTGGGCCTGAAGCATCAGCAGTTAAGAAGGGGAGGTTGATCTCTGTTTCCATTGTTGTTGAGAGTTCGCACTTGGCTTTTTCAGCAGCTTCGCGCAAGCGTTGCAGCACCATTCTGTCTTTGGATACATCAATGCCCTGATCTTTTTTGAACTCAGCAATGAGATATTCCATGATTTTCTGGTCAATGTTATCTCCGCCAAGATGCGTGTCACCGTTTGTTGACACAACTTCAACTACGTTTTCTCCAACATCAAGAACCGATATATCAAAAGTTCCACCGCCAAAATCAAACACAGCAATTGTCTGATCTTTTTTCTTTTCAAGTCCATAAGCCATTGCAGCAGCTGTTGGTTCATTAACTATTCGCTTAACATCCAGCCCTGCGATTTTGCCGGCATCTTTTGTTGCTTGACGTTGGCTATCGTTAAAATAAGCAGGCACTGTAATTACAGCTTCTGAAACTGTTTCACCAAGATAAGATTCAGCAGCACGTTTAAGCTTTCTTAAAATATGGGCAGATATTTCAGGTGGTGCATATGCTTTGCCATTCACTATAATTTCAGCATCTCCATTTGCTGCTTTTTGAACTTTATAAGGGACAATACGGATCTCTTCTGGAATTTCATCATATTTGCGTCCCATAAAGCGCTTAATTGAATATATTGTATTTTCAGGATTTGTTATAGCCTGTCTTTTTGCAATTTGACCGGTTAAAATCTCTCCGTCTTTTGCAAAAGCTACAACAGATGGTGTTGTTCGGGCTCCTTCTTCATTAGTAATGATTTTAGGCTCCCCACCTTCCATAATTGCTACAACAGAATTAGTAGTACCAAGATCAATTCCTATTATTTTCCCCATAGATTTTCTCCTTTGTTCATGTAAGTGTGCAATAACTTATGGGGTCTTTTACATATATAGTCAACCCCTGTCTATTAAAAACTATTGACTTTGTTCATAAAAACCTCATCTTATGTCGGACTTTTATTTCAACTGTTATAACAATAATATTATTCATCCTATGATTAAAAGAGATTATTACGAAGTATTGGAAGTATCTAGAACAGCTAATAATGATGAAATTAAAAAATCTTATCGTAAACTAGCCTTAAAATACCATCCTGATCGCAACAACCATGACCCAGATGCTGAAGAGAAATTTAAAGAAGCATCAGAGGCTTATGAGGTCTTAAGCGATTCATCAAAACGGCAGATATATGATACCTATGGGCATAGAGGGCTTGCTGATACTGGTTTTCAAGGTTTTTCAGGCATGGATGACATGTTTTCGTCATTTGGAGATATTTTTGAAGATTTCTTTGGAGGTGTTGGATTTTCTGCACCATGCAGCAGGGGGAAAAGGGGTTACTCAGGTGCGGATTTGCAATATAAAATGAAAATATCTTTTATGGAGTCTGCCAAGGGGACTGAAAAAGAGATAGAGATTGAGAAACTAGCAGAATGTAAAATGTGTAAGGGGAGTGGGGCAAAACCAGGGACTGGAAGAAAAAAATGTCAAACTTGTGGAGGTGCAGGGCAGATAGTTAATCGTCAGGGTTTTTTTGTGCTTCAGACCACATGCCCTCATTGTAGAGGTGTTGGTAGTATAATCGAAGAAGTATGCCATGATTGTAAAGGGAATGGCAGAGTTAAACTAAAGAAAAAAATAAGTGTAAAGGTTCCAGCTGGAGTTGAAAATGGGATGCATCTTGTATTAAGAGGAGAAGGAGAAGCAGATACAAGTGGAGGCACATCTGGAGACCTGTTTGTAAATATCTTAGTTGATAAACACGATGTGTTTGAACGAAAAGCAGATGACCTTGTTTTAAATGTTCCGATCTCTTTTGTTGAGGCAGCACTGGGTACAAATCTGGAAGTTGAAACACTGGATGGTAAGGAGGTTGTTAAAGTGCCACCAGGAACAGAAACAGGGGATGAGTTGAGATTAGCGCATAAAGGTTTTGTAAATGTATACAAACGCTATAAAGGGGATCAGATAATAAGATTTACAGTTAAAATACCTAAAAAATTGTCTAAGAAGCAGAAAGAACTGCTTGAACAATTTTCTAAATTATAAAAATCAAATATTTCCAAGTTGCAAAAAAGATATCTGAAAGTTAAAAGATAACTATCATGATGATTGATATCTCTTTACGCTATTATGAACCATCTGCTGGTGTATCCCTATATTATCAGCACTGGATTCCAGAAAACCCGAAGTCTTTATTGGTATTTGTGCATGATTTGGGTGACCATCTTGGAAGATACACTTCTTTTATCAAATATTTTATTGATAATAACTATGCTGTTGCCCTGTATGACCAAAGAGGTCATGGAAGGAGTAGGAATAAAAAATTTAGCAGCTCAGCTAGATTTGAAGACTATATAAGTGATCTTTCAAAATTTCTTTGTTTCTCAAGATCAAGGGTAAAAAAAGAGCTGCCGGTTTTTCTTATTGGACAGGGTTTTGGCGCTCAAATAATTATTAATTTATTGGTTCCCGGTGTTGATAAATTTAATGACGATAATATTATTAACCCGGGCGAAATGGCTGGTTTTGTAACCTTATCAGCATATATTGCACCAATTATAAAAGGATTTCATATCGATGAATATATTAAAACAAAATTATCTAAAATATATCCGCACTGGCTGGTAAAATCGATCATCAATCCAGAAAATTTAAGCAATAATCCAGATGTGATAAGGAATTATACACGTGATAATCTGGTTACAAGGCGGATGTCCCTTACTTTAAAACAGCAGATTTTGAGTAATACTGAGTTTATTATACCAATGTCAGCGAGAATCCGAATCCCAGCATTAATGCTGCATGGAAAAAAAGATCAGATCTCAGCATATACTGGGACAAGCGATTTTGTCTCAAGGTTGCCTTCTATTTCAAAGAAGATGCATCTTTATGAAGATTATAAGCACGACTTAATGAATGAATTAGATAACCAGATAATATTTAAAGATATAGAGAATTGGTTGCAAAATAATATTACTGTGTTTTCAAATAAGGATAAAAAAGTTGCAAAAAAGAAGAAGGAGAGTTTATGCGATCTGCCTCTGTTTTCATTACAGGTCTGATAGCTGTTGTGTGTTTCTCAACAGCTTGTTTTCATACTCCTGAGTATAAAAAAGAATTCAAGCATGTAACTAAAAAAGGAAGGGTTTTTAATTATAACACATGGGATGCAAATATAATATGGAATGCCACTTTTTTTAGTGATGAATTCAGGCAGGAGTTTGCCAAGGAACATGCTAAGTTGAACAATATGGAGCCGCTTGAAAGTGCAAGGTGGATGGCTACGCAGGGGATGGCACAACAGGATAACTGGGAGTTTTTAATAAGTATTTATACAAAAGAAGAATATGATCATTTTTCGATGAATCCTGATTCGTTCTGGAAAATCATTCTTACAACAGAAGATGGAGAAATTATTCATCCTGTAGCAATTGAAAAAATGCATAATGATCCCTATGCACAGGTTATGTTTGATTATGTTGATAGATGGACTGATATTTATAAAATTTTATTTCCCAAGGTTAATCTTGGAAAATCATTTTCTTTGACCCTACATAGCGTAGTTGGTCAATCCACATTAAAATGGAAACTTTCTAAATAAGATATATGGCGCCCATATATAAAAAAGGGGGAACAATGACTTTATTATTAAAGCAGCCTATTAAGTACATTCTCTTAGCTTCTGTTATAAGCATTATTTTAGGTACAGCCATGATATTATATCCATGTGGTGCTATGACAATGATGTCAGCAGCTTTTTGGATAGTGCAGCTGGTTTTGTCGATATTTATTTTTGTTTATTCAGTTTCAGAAGCAATTAGATATTTTAAGGCTGATATTAAGCGAAGCGCTGTTTTCTATTCAACACCGATTTTCACAGGGGTTTAAATCGTCACAATAGCACCTAAATTAT
>CAZLRI010000059.1:0-10478 GCA_964561745.1 uncultured Pseudobdellovibrionaceae bacterium
ATTTTCTACCAGTCCCATAAATGCATGTCATATAATAACTTAAGCTAAGATCCTTAGAATCTACTATGAAATTTAAACCACAGTATATCAAACTTTTGATAGTCTTTTTTTTATTCATTTCTACTACAGCATGTTCTCTTAAGAAAGCAGCAACTACAACAATAGGTAAGGTTGCATATGATGGAACAATTGTTGTGGAGTCTGAAGAGGATGTGGAGCTGGCTCGTAACTCAATCCCATCATTAATTCTTACGTTGGAAGTGTTTGCGCAGGGCAATCCAGATGACAAAACAATATTAACTTTGCTGGCCAGATCTTATGGCCAGTATGCATTTGGATTTATTGAAGAGGATCTTATTCGCTATAAAGGTGTTGATCCTGTTTTGTATGACAAAAGTCGCACACGAGCCAAACTGTTTTATAAAAAAGGAATGGACTATGGCTTAAGATCTCTTTGGAAAGGAAATAAATTAAAAGATATTTTATCATCGCCTCAGGAGAAATTTGAAAAGGAACTTAAACGATATAGTAAAAAACAGGTTCCTTCTTTATTTTGGGCAGCTTTTTGTTGGGGATGTTGGATAAATCTTAATAGAGATGATCCAGAGGTTTTTATAGATGTTTCAAAAGTTGAAGCAATGGTAAAAAGGGTTATAGAACTTGATTCAACTTATTATTTTGGTTCAGCACACAGTTTTCTTGGAGCTATGGCATCTACAAGGCCTGTTATATTAGGCGGAAATCCTTCTTTGGCTAAGGAATCTTTTAATAAAGCCATTAGCATCTCTCCAGAATATTTAATGAACAAAGTATTGTTTGCACAATATTACGGTGTGCAATTTCAGGATAAAAAAATGTTTGAAGAACAGTTAGATTCTGTTGAAAAATCAATAAATAAAGGTCAGCCAAATATGCGTTTGGCCAATGAGTTGGCAATGATAAGGGCTAAACTATTATTACAAAGAGAAAAAGATTTTTTTTAAGTTTTTGAAGTTAACCGGAGGGTAATTATGAAAAAAATAATCCAGATGTTAATTATATCTTTTTTTTCAATCTGTTTTATCGGAAACTTATTTGCGACAGAGTTGAAGCTGGCAATATTGGCACCAGAGGGATCTGCTTGGGAAAGGGTAATGAGGCAGTGGAATGACGAATTATCAAAAAGGACAAATGGGGCTTTAACTCTTAAAATCTATGCAGGTGGAGTTTTGGGTGATGAAAGAGATGTGGTTAGAAAAATACAGATAGGGCAAGTCAACATGGGAGGTTTTACAGGGCTGGGGTTGGGGATAGTAAATCCTGAGGTTCGTGTTTTGGAACTTCCCATGCTCTTTGATTCTTATGATGAGATTGATTATGTAACAGCCAAGATTCAGCCTTTACTTGAAAATGGTTTTAGAAAAAAAGGTTTTGAGCTTTTGGGTTGGGCTGAAACAGGGTTTGTCTATATCTATTCAGCAAGTAAACCAATTTCCACAATAGAAGATATGCATGGTATGAAAATGTGGATGTGGGAAGGTGACCCATTAGTCAAAACAATGTATGATAAGTTTGGAATAGTTCCAATTCCTTTGGCTCTCCCTGATGTTTTGTCATCGCTATCAACAAAACTTATTGATGCAGTATATGCTCCACCTCTTGGAGCAATTGCTCTTCAGTGGTTTACAAAAACAAAATATATGACTGACCTGAAACTGGCGAATTCCACAGGTGGGATATTAATAAGCAGTAAAATATTCAATTCTTTACCAGACAATCAGAAAAAAATATTGAAAGAAACAGCGGAAAAATATTCTAAAATGCTTGTTGAACAAACGCGCAAGGATAGTGAAAAATCAATTACTACTTTGGCTAAAGCAGGCATAAAAACCGTTGCTGTTCCTGCTGAAGAGGTGAAGCAAATAGCGGAAACAAGTAAGAAGGTTTGGACAGCTTTAGCCGGTAATTTATATTCAGAGGATTTGCTTAATAAAGTTGTAGCTGCTGTAGAGGAATATAAAGCTAAAAAATAGATGATGTGTTTAGATGAATAGAGGCATCAGCATGACAAAATTTTTTCAGTTTATAGATTGTGCGTTTGCCCGGATTGTGGAGTCCATTCTGGTTGTTGTTTTACTGAGCACGGTTGGAGTTACTTTTTTACAGGTCATCTTAAGAAATTTTTTTAACACTGGTATTACGTGGGCAGAGCTTGGTGGAAGGAATGCAGTGTTATGGATAGCTTTTCTGGGAGCAATGCTTGCGACAAGGGCCCGCCAACATTTGAGTATTGATCTGGTTACCAAACTTCTTTCAAGAAAATCAAGAAATTCCTTAAGAGTTGCTTTAGATGCTTTTGCAGCAGTTATTTGCCTCTTTCTTGCAAAAGCATCTTTGACGTTTGTGTTGGAAGAAAGGCTTATGGATACTGAACTGTTTTTAGGAGTAAAAACATGGATGGTGCAGTCTATTATTCCTTTTGGTTTTAGCATGATGTCTCTGGAATATTTTATTGGCATTGTTTTGGATATCTTAAGGATATTTAATCCTTCTATATCAAGAAGAGGAGATTCCGGAGGCCAAAAGTGACAGTGTTAATTTTGGCAATCATGGTTATTTGCGCTATTTGCGGTGCTCCTTTGTTTGTTTTTTTTGGTGGTTTAGCTCTTCTTTTATTTGCACACAATGGAATAGATACTTCAGCTGTTATTATCGAAATGTATCGAATGGCTTCAGCGCCTGCCCTTGTTGCAATACCCCTGTTTACCTTTGCAGGTTATATGATGGCTGAGTCTAAAACACCTGCGCGGCTAGTTAATTTCACAAGAGCGTTGGTTGGTTGGATGCCCGGAGGGCTTGCCATTGTATGCTTAATTGCCTGCGCTTTTTTTACTGCTTTTACAGGAGCTTCGGGTATCACAATCATAGCGCTTGGCGGGCTTTTATATCCTGTTTTAATAAAAGAAAAATATTCAGAGAGGTTTTCTTCAGGGCTTGTTACAACAAGCGGAAGTTTGGGATTGCTGTTCCCGCCAAGCTTGCCGTTAATTCTTTATGGAATTATTGCACGTGTTAATATTGATGAATTGTTTATGGCAGGGTTAATTCCGGGCATACTCCTTATTATTGCTTTGTCATTTTATAGCATACATTCAGGAATTAAAACTAAGGTAGAGAGACAAAAGTTTTGTTTAAAGGAGATAAAGAAAACCTTTTGGGAAGCAATCTGGATTGTGCCATTGCCGCTGATAATACTTGGTGGAATCTATGGTGGTATATTCACTGCTTCTGAAGCAGCAGCAGTAACAGTTGTATATGTTCTATTTGTGGAGCTTGTGATTTATAGAGACCTCAAACCATTTAAAGATGTTCCAAAAATAGCAGCAGATTCCATGATTCTGGTTGGTGGTGTATTAATTATATTAGGATGTGCTATGGGGCTTACGAATTTTTTGGTAGATGCTGAGGTTCCGGCAAAGCTAATTGCATTCATGCGTCAGCACATCTCAAGCAAGTACACGTTTCTTATGCTGCTTAATGTTTGTTTGTTAATAGTTGGTTGTTTGATGGACATCTTTTCAGCGATCATTGTTGTTGTTCCGTTAATTCTTCCTATCGCAAGTGAGTTTGGTGTGCATCCAATTCATCTTGGAATAATATTTTTAACCAATCTTGAAATAGGTTATTCAACTCCGCCGGTTGGGTTGAATCTCTTTATATCAAGTTATAGATTGGGAAAGCCAATATCAGAATTGTGTAGGGCATCTCTTCCATTTTTGCTGATCTTTATAATATGCCTTTTCATTATTACATATGTACCAGACATATCTTTAGGACTGATTCAGCTGTTAAAAGGTGGATGAGATATATTATTTTTCTCCTTGTTTGTTAGAAATAAATATTTTTTTGATTAAAACAGAAGAACTGGATATTGCTGATCTACATTTATATTGCAAGGGGAAAATGGGATTTTAATCTAGAAAAAATCTATGAAACGAAATTTTTTTGAACTCAAGGCTTTTGACAAAAAGAAGATGTATTTAAAAATGCCAAATGATGTGAGCATTGTTATCGGGTGAATCAGAATATCTTTTGTTTTTATATTTCCAACAATCATTTGATCTCTCCTTGCCACTTATATAAATGTGCATCAAACATGCCAGATGCTTTTAAATCTAAAACTTGGTCAAATTCTATTTAACTCCTTGTAAAATGGTCATTGTTTACAAAAAGAAAAATAGGATGACTTTTATCAAAATGGGGAAATATTATATCAACAAACAGAACTTTAAGATCAACCTATATTAATTATACATATTCAATGGTTACAAGCTCATATTGAACTAATCCTTTAGGTGTTCTGACGTTGATTTCATCACCTTCTTGTTTACCGATCATAGCCCGGGCAATAGGGGATTCAATTGAGATTTTCCCTTTATTTATATCAGCTTCATCAGTTCCTACAATTGTATAGGTAACAGTATCTTGAGATTCCAATGTCAATAGGGTGATAGTAGCTCCAAATACAACCTTATCAGATTTTATCTGTTTAGGGTCAATGACATGAGCCAGCGCCAGCTTGTTTTCAACCTCGCGGATTTCATTGGAAATATGAAGCTGGCGTTCCTTGGCAGCATCATATTCAGCATTTTCGCTTAAATCCCCGTGATTACGCGCTTCTTCAATGCTGGCGATATTTTGGGGTCGGTCCACAGATTTGAGGTGTTTGAGCCGTTCCTCCAGTTTTCGCTTTCCATCTGGAGTCATTGGATATCTTTGCATGATAGCCCTCCACTGTATTGTCATTCCTGCTAAAGCAGGAATCCAGTTTTTTAAAGCATTTCATGGTTTCCTGCTTTTATAGGATTGCACGAACCAGACTTGTTCAACAACTTTCTAAAAGGCGAGGCTATAGACAAAATTAAGGCATAAGGCAATGAAAATGCAAAAAAATTGCATTTTATTTGTTTTGGGTTAAAAACCCCGCAACTTTTTTAGGTAAGTTGCGATAATGTATGCACATGGTAGCCGCAGCTTTGGTTTGCGTGTTTGCGCACTGGCTACTGAACAACAATTAAACAAGGAGGTTTTATGCCTCATTTTTACGATCGAGTTACTCAAATATTTAATACACCTTTTTTCCAGCAACCTGATTTTCAGGAAGCACATGACGCCATCAGTGCTCAGGCAGATGGGGTGGATCCTTCTGATGATCATAGAAATAGAAGCAACTACATCCCTATGGCATTGCCATTATGGGGTGGTGGTCAAACTCAAGTGGTAGTAAGTTCGACAGAGCTTGCGATTGAAGAAGTGAATCGGGCTATTACAAGTCTTCAGGAATATGCGAATAGCTTTACTCCTAATGAAGAGGGGAACTTTCAAGGACCTCAAACAACAGAAGCTCTGGTTCGTTTAGGGTTTTTAACTCGAGCCAGTCGCATACGAAGCGCAGTACGTGCACTTGCTCCGCTGGCTTTAAGGCTTAATGATCAAGAGCTTGATACTACAACCGCTCCACATGCTATTGCGTTATCTGGGCATGCCCGGCAAATCTCTGTTTATGCGGACGCACTTTTTTCTACTGTTAGACGATTAGAGATTAATGGTTGTACAGTGCGTTTTGATGAGAAATTATCTTCTTTTGTAGGCAGTATGAGAGCGTTGCATGAATCTATTGATGCTGTTCAGGGAGAAGCATCACATCTAACATCAGCTTTTGAATTAGAACGCGGACAAGTGAGGCAATCACAAGCACAGAGAGCAATGGCGCAGGTACAAGATCAAGGTAATCGCTTGCAACGAGCTGTAAACCAAGTTCAGCTTCAAGAGGCACGATTGGAAGGGACAGCAGAACAACGTGCTGCTCGTCGCGCAGAAAATGAGGTTCGAGAACAAGCTGAGCGCTCAGCTGAAGCAGAACCGGAAACGCCAGCAGCAGCACCAGAGGAATCTCGTGCAGAATCTGTTTCAGAAGAGGATGTACGTGTCTCAGAACCGAGTCAAGAGCTTGTAAGACAGAGGACGTTGTTAGCAGAACTTGTGGGTGAAGAGGTTTCTCAGCGCTCATCTCCTGCAATCGAACAACTTATTGAGCGGGCACAAGTTGCAGGACCCAATCATGCAAGGGACATTGGCGGGTGGTTGCAGCGTCAAGGTATTCAAGAGATGAGCTATGAACAAGCTCGCGGGTTTATGCAGGGCAGGGGTGATGTTAATATGTTAGTTGTAGGAGAGACTATTGGTCAAACACATTTGCTCTTGGGTGATCAAGTAGAATATGCGCCAAATCCTGAAAGTGTTTCACCATATGTATTAGAGACAACACATGAGCGTCTTGTAAATCCAAGGTTTTTTCCTGGATCTTAATGCATTATATGTTTTTGATGAAAATGGAGCTAGCAGCATTATTGATTCATCTTTATCCGTGTTTAATAATCGTTTAGGGTTAATGGAAAGGTTTAATGCCATATATATTCTTGGAGAGATAAACAGTTTTATCCGTTTGTTTGAAGAACCAGAATCTGATCAGAAAAACGAAATAGATAGACCACGCCAAAATCATCCCCCTGCAGAACAGGATAGGTTAGCTGCTAACCTTAGCGTTGCTTAAGTAAGCTTTTCTTGCCATGCTTATTTTCTTATGATAGCGACCTTTTCATGGATGATTCATCGCTAACACCAATGATCAAACAATATCTTGCGATAAAGGAAAAGTATAGCGACTCGATTCTCTTTTATCGCATAGGTGATTTTTATGAGATGTTTTTTGAAGATGCTGTGCAAGCATCCAAGCTTCTGGATATCACCTTAACATCTCGTAACAAGAACGATCCTAATCCAATTCCATTGTGCGGTGTGCCTCATCATTCAGTTGAACCCTATATTGCCAAACTTCTGCAAAAAGGAAAAAAGGTGGCTGTGTGTGATCAGGTTGAGGATCCAAAGATTGCAAAAGGTGTTGTAAGAAGAGAGGTCACGCGTGTTATTACGCCCGGAATAATACTTGATAGCGCGTCAGTTAAGGGAGATGAACATAATTATATAGCAGCCATTGCTCCAAATGATTCTACAGAAGGTGCGTTTGGATTGGCTATTGCTGATGTATCAACCGGACATTTCAGCGCATTGCAGTTTAATTCTATGGATGCGCTTTCAGAAGAGGTCTTTCGTCTTGAACCCAAAGAAATTATATTACCAATATCCTTAAGTGAAAAAACAACGTTTAATAATAAAATAAAAAAAAGTAATTTTAATCCGGTCTTTACCGTACTTAATAATAATTTTTTTGAACCGCAGGCTATTTCCGGTCTTGACGGTGCCAGAACGCTTATTAAGCAGTATCCTATGGCAGCTAAAGCCGCAGCTGCAATCTGGAGCTATATTGCAGACACACAAAAAGGCGAAGCACGGCATATCAGTCGAATTGAGACATCAGTTCACAGAAAAACTATGCGGATTGATGAATCAACAAAACGCAATCTGGAACTATTTAAAACAATTATTGATGGAGGTTCAAGAGGCTCATTAATATCTGTCTTGGACAGGACATCTACATCTTTTGGTGCCAGAAAATTGCGGGATTGGCTGGTCTATCCTCTAATGAATGTTGACAGCATTAATTCCAGATTAAATGCAGTTGAAACTATTATTCAAAAAGAGCTGGTAAGGGATTTGCCTCTCTTGCTTGAAGGTGTTTATGATATTGAAAGGATCGGAGCGCGAATTGCCATGGGCACTGCTTCAACGCGCGATCTTATAGCCCTTGCTGATTCATGTGAAATGCTTCCGAAAATTATAAACATAATTTCACAATCTTTTCAGATTAAAGGAATTGTTTCAGATGAGGATAAGGATTTCAGTCAGATCAATTGCCAAGAAAAGGCAACCTCCGGCAACCTGATAAAAGATTTGTGCAAACAGATTGATCCTCTTCATGATATTGTTCAGGAGATAAGAACAGCCATTATTGATGATCCTCCGATGTCATTGCGCGAAGGTGGATTCATAAGAGAAGGTGTGAATTCTGATCTTGATGAATTAAGATCCATATCAGGCGGCGGAAAAA
Source organism: uncultured Pseudobdellovibrionaceae bacterium (assembly GCA_964561745.1). GTDB lineage: Bacteria > UBA10199 > UBA10199 > 2-02-FULL-44-16 > DYJF01 > CAZLRI01. Next base: position 8,048 of record CAZLRI010000059.1, read on the forward strand.
ATTCCATAGCAGGGATAGAAGCAAGGGAAAGGGCGCGATCAGGTATCTCTTCTTTGAAGGTTAAGTATAATAAAGTGTTTGGTTATTATATTGAGATAACAAATACACATAAAGATAAGATTCCATCTGATTACATACGTAAACAAACGCTTGTCAATGCTGAGCGCTATATCACAGAGGAATTAAAAGAATATGAAGACAAGGTTTTGTCAGCTGAAGATAAAATAAAAACTTTGGAATATGAAATATTCTGCGGGTTGCGCGAAAAGATTGCTGCTTTTTCTGGAAGAATATCAATGACCGCAGATGCTTTGGCTGTGCTGGACGTGCTGACATCATTTGCCTTGCTTTCCCGTGAGAATAAATATTGCAAGCCTGTTGTTAATAACGAGCTTGTAATAAAAATAACAGATGGAAGACATCCGATAGTTGAGAAGCTAAATCCAACAGAGCGTTTTGTCCCAAATGATATTTATCTGGACTGCAATGAACAGTACTTTCTTGTTATCACAGGTCCTAATATGGCTGGTAAATCAACAGTCATGAGGCAGGTCGCATTAATAGTGCTTATGGCGCAAATCGGATGCTTTGTACCAGCAAGGCAGGCGACTCTTGGTGTTGTTGACCGTATATTTACGCGTATTGGTGCAACTGATGCATTGTCGCAAGGCCAGTCAACATTTATGGTTGAGATGAGCGAGGCAGCGAGCATATTAAAAGAAGCAACTCAAAGAAGCCTTATTATTATCGACGAAATTGGACGCGGCACATCCACATTTGACGGTTTGTCAATTGCTTGGGCAATAGCAGAGGATATCCATAATCGCATTGGCGCCAGAACCTTATTTGCTACGCACTATCATGAATTGACAGAGCTGGCATTAACCAGAAAAGGCATTAAGAATTTTAATATTGCTGTTAAAGAATGGAATGGAGAGATAATTTTTCTAAGAAGGCTTGTTCCTGGAGGAACATCCAGAAGCTACGGTATTCAGGTCGCCAAACTTGCTGGTTTGCCAATAGATGTTATCGAGCGTTCAAAAGAGGTTTTGAAGAATTTAGAAGCAGGTGAGTTTGATGAAATCGGTGAGCCGCGCATAGCTTCGCATGGTGGTGTTGAATCTTTGGATAAAAAGAATCAGGTGCAGATGGACCTGTTTTCTTCATCAACGCGGCATGAGGTAATAGAAAAAATATCTTCCATAGATACATCTACAATCACTCCTATTGAGGCGATAAACCTCCTGCATGAATTAAAACAGAAGATTTAGGCTTGCCGTTAGTTGACAGTGATTGCTAAAACCGTTGATTAACGGTCATTTAACCACATTTCCCGTAACTTCTCAATAAGTTGAGGTAAATTTTGGCATTCACGATATTAATTCCCCTCCCTTTCAGCCAGAGGCTGATCCGTCCTATGGCGGAGATGGGAGGGGATCAAGGGGAGGGTGAGAATCCACGCGTTTTTTCGTCTCCACCCCCCTCCTTAGTCCTCCCCACTCAGCCAAAGGCGGATCAGCCTCTGGCTGAAAGGGGGAGGAAATTAATATCGTGAATGCCAAAATTTACCTCAACTTATTGAGAAGTTACCATTTCCCTATCCTTAAATTAATATTATTAAAAATTAATTTTCAGTTCATGTGCATATCATGCACCCTCTATATACACACTTTCCAGAAAGGAGGTGATATTAATGAAGAAATTACTCACAGTAGTATTAGTTGCAGTATTTGCTTTAGTATCTCTGGCAGTAGTAGCAGAAGAGACAGCAAAACCAGTAGCAAAAGTTACAGCAACTCAGGTTGAAACAAAGACAGTCGAACAAAAGGCACGTGAACTTTGCAGCGAAAAGAAATTAGCAGGCGCTGAATTAGAAAAATGCGTAGCTTCAAAAGTAGAAGAGTTAAATAAAAAAGCTGAATAGTGCAATAATAAGCTTAATGATATTAACCCCGTGGTAATAAGAATCTGCGGGGTTTTTATTTTGCTAACAATCCTGATAATGGAAGCAACCCATCTTATGTGCAATCTGATATTGATATCAGTCATCTGTGTACAGAGGATAATCTGTGTGACTAAAGGATTGTATAGGCTGTTTGGATAAACACTGCATACAAGCAACAACTCCCTGGAAGTTATGCTTACAGGGAGTTTAATATAAATACAATTTTCTTCAAGCTACCAAATATAGGCTGCGCCTTGTGCTAATTCTGCAGCAGCTCCTAAATGAGGGGCGCCTATAATGAAAAACATATTATCAGTAATATCAACATCAGCACCAAAAAAACCGCTGTCAATCGGTCCTGGGGGGGTTGGCTCTGTAAAAGTCATCCCCAAAGGAAATGCTAATACCCCTCCTGCAAAATCATGTGTATCAACATTTTTTAAAGGATTACCAATCATTACATTACGACTATTTATAGCAACTGAA